>JAJAYR010000336.1 GCA_026786155.1 Pyrinomonadaceae bacterium | reverse complement strand
CGCGGGCGGCGAAATCCAAATCACCGACGCGATGCGCTTAATGCTCAAAGAAGGCAAACCGTTCTATGCCGTCAAACTCGAAGGCACACGCCACGACGCGGGCGATAAATTAGGATTTTTGATTGCGACGGTCGAGTTTGCCTTGAAACGCGAAGATTTGGGCGGCGATTTTCGGGAATATCTGAAAACTTTAAATCTATAATTTTTTACCACAGAGGCACAGGGACACAGAGATTAAAATAATTACAGAGGAGGTTATTAAAAGAACAAACTAAAAATTTTCTCTGTGTCTCTGTGCCTCTGTGGTTAATCCTCCTAATGTTCACAAACGCGGCAGCGTAAAACTGAACCGCGAACCCGCCCCGATTTCCGATTTGACCTCGACTTCGCCGCCGTGTTGTTCGATGATTTCCTTGACCAAAGACAAGCCGAGTCCGGTTGATTCTTCTTCCTTGTCGAAACCGTCGCGCGAAACGCGATAGAATTTCTGCCAGATTTTGTCTTGTTCGCCCGTCGGAATGCCGTAGCCGCGGTCTTCGACGACGACGCGCAGAAAATCCGCTTCCAAAACCGTCGAAATAATCACGCTCGTCCGTTCCGGGCTGTAGCGAATCGCGTTATCAACCAGATGCGTGACGGCTCGCGTTATTAAACCTTTGTCGGCGGCAACCGGCGGCAGATGCGTGTTCGCCTGTTCGACCAGCCGGATTCGTTTGCGTTTGGCGTTCTCCTGCAAATCGCCGATCACTTCGCTGACGACCGAATCGAGTTTGACCGGCGTTTTGACGAATTCCTGTTTGTCGGATTGTTCGAGATTGGAAACCGACAGAAACGTCGAAAGCATTTTCGACAAACGCTGTGATTCGTGGGAAATTATCGTTAAAAATTCGCGCGATTCTTCCGACATCGTTTCGTCGGCGAGCAGCAGTTCGGAAAAACCGCTGATGCTCGTAATCGGCGTGCGAAGTTCGTGCGACATCAAACTCGCCATATCGCTCCGCAGTTTTTCGTTTTCCTTGACGGCGGAAATGTCGCGGAAGGTTATCAGAAAACACGCCGGCTTCATCAACACGCTCGTTTCGTGGATTGATTGGTCGTCGAATGAGACTTTGACCAGCGAAATTTTCATATCGAGCGTGCGGTTGGTCTCCGCAAAATAAAGTTGGCTTTGAAAGGTGTCGCCGGTTTGCAGAACGCGCCGAATCGCCAACCGCGGCTCGCTGAAAACGTCGGTTTTGAAACGGTCGAGCAGCCCGAATAAATCAATTTCGTAAAAGTCCCGCTGGCTCAGTTCGGCAAAACGGCGTATCTGCTTGTTCAAATAAGCGAGCGTTCCGTCCAGATAAGCGACGGCGTAGGCTTCGTTCAAATACGAACTCGCCAGCGTACTGAACGCCTGTTCCTTGATGTTCGTGTGAACCAGATTGATGATGTCGAGCCGGTTTTCCGCCGATTGGCTCGACAGCGAACTCTGCCACGATTCGTGCGGCAGCATTCGTCCGCGCAATTCCTTGCGCTGAAAATTTCGCGCCAACTGTTCGCTGAACGCTTCGAGCAGATTCCGGTCATCGCGTTCAAAATTCTGATTGATTTGCACAAACAAAACGCCGACCGTAATATCCGCATAAATCAGCGGCAGCGCGATTCGCGCCGATTTTTCTTCGCCGTCGGCGGTCTGCACAATCGTTTCGCGCTTCGCCAACGCTTCTTCGCACAGCCCGACGTTTTCGCGCCACGACGATTGTCTTTCGATGAGTGAATCCGCCGTTTTGCCGCTTCGCGCCCGTCCGACCGGATGCAGTTCGCCGTCGTTGGTGCGGCGGAAAACTATCGCTTCGGAAAGCGGCAAAACCGTTTCAAGCAGTCGCAAACCGCTTTCGATTCGTAAATCCGCTGTTTTTCCTTCGAGCAGATGCCCGGCTGATGCCAGCGTAATCAAACTGTCCGTCAACGCGCTGTCAATCAGCCACAAAGTTTTCAGGTGAATAAAAAGAATCGTCAGCAAAACCGTCAGTAAAATCGGAATAAAAAGCAGCCCGGTTTCAAAAAACTGCGCCGCTATGACGCTCACGACGAACCAACCGGACAACCACCACGCCGCGTATCGCAGCATTGTTTTCGGACAAAATCTCTCGGTCATCAATCCGGTTACCGCGCTCACCGCGACTAAAATTAAGGCTTTTTGCCAGTCGAATACCGCGCTCGGCGGCTTGACGAGCATCAGCAGTGCGGAAAAGAAATCAATGCCGAAATATCCCAAAATCGAAACGCCCACGGCGACCGAAAATGAAATCAGCAGCACTGTTTTGATGCTTTTATCTTTGTAGTTTTTCATAACCGAACAGAGCAGATAGTCGGTGGAAGAAGTGAATTAGCGGCTAAAATAAGTTGGGCGGCGGCAAACAATGTTTGCCAAATAAATTATGCAATAATTCGCCGCCTAAAAGCAAGAAAATTTCCCGTGCGCCGGACATTGCCGGATTTGACTTTTGCCCTTTTCGCTGAAAGACTTCATAATAAAAACCTTGTTTCGAGCATTATGAAATTACTTTCCGATTTTCGACTTTTACTGTTAGGACTGTGGCTGGGCGCGGCTTGTTTTTTAAGTTTCGCGGTTGCGCCGGGCGCGTTCGCCGTGCTGCCTTCACGCGAAGCGGCGGGTGCCATCGTCAATCGAACGCTGGCGATTGTCAATTACAGCGGCATCGTCATCGGGCTGATTCTGCTGGCGAGTTCCTATATTCCGAAGCAAAATTTCAGCCGCGTTTGGCTTTGGATCGAGCGCATTTTACTACTCGTAACGACTGCCGCCTGCGCCTTCGGGCAATTCTTCATCGGCTTGAAACTGCAAACTTTACGCGCCGCCATCGGTCGCCCGATAGAAGAAATCGCGGCGGACGATCCTTTGAAAATCGCCTTTAACGATTTGCACGGGCAATCGGTTACGGTTCTGAGCGTGGCGATGATTGTCGCCTTTATCGCCTTCTTTTTAATCGCGCGTCGCGCCCGAAGTTTTGAAAATCAGATAAAAACAAATGTTGAACTCGATTAGAGAAAACATCGAACGCCGTCTGGGAATCGTCCGCGATGTGCCGGTTGCGGACAAAGCGTTGGTCGAAAATATCGTAACGGTCGCCGGACGCTACAAAAATTGGCGGGCGAATGAAACTTTAGCAAATTATCCGTTCGTCGAAAATAAAAATGTCCCTTTTACGGCGATGCGCCGCGCCCTTCCGATGCTCAATCTGGCGTTGATTTCGTCCGCCGGTGCGTATATTGACGGCACGGAAGCGTTCGACACGACGGCGCGGGACGGCGACGCGACGTTTCGGGAAATCCCGATTGAAGTCGAAGCGGAAGATTTGCTTTACGCCGGACGCGGTTACGATATGACCGCCGTGCAAGCAGACCGCAACGCGCAGATTCCGGTTGACCGGCTGTTTGAATATCAGGAAAACGCCGTTATCGGACGGTTAAATAACGTCTGGTGGAGTTTGAACGGCTGGATTCCGAACGCCAGCATTGTCGCCGAAGAACTCGCACCGAAAATCGCCGAACGAGTGGCGCGTTACGAAGTGCAAGCCGCGCTTTTAATTCCGGCATCGCGTCTTTGCCATCAAACTTTAGGAATTGTGGCGCGGGCGCTGGAATTAGCGAACGTGCCGACGATGATGCTTTCGGTTGACCGCGCTGCTACCGATTTGGTGCGCCCGCCGCGCACGGCATATTACGCCGGTGAATTCGGCAGCGTCGCCGGCAAACCTAATTGGAAAGAATATCAACTGCGCGTTCTGGACGAATCCTTGCGCTGGATTGAAACCTTCGACCAACCCGGCGCGAAGCGTTTGGGAGTCAAACTTGAAACCGCCGTCGAACAGGAACGCGGCGAACAATGAAATCGGAGATTTCAGAAATAAAAAGGTAAAAGGCAAAAGTTTCAAAGGTTACTTTTGCCTTTTTACTTTCTGAAATCGGCGTTTCAAGTTTTATGCTGAACAGTTTTTTAGCTTTTTACTTCGGAATAGATGAGAGATGAAAGATGATAACTGATAGATTTTACCTCTCATATATTATCTGTCATCTCTCATCTATTCCGAATCGTTTCTCTCATCAGCCTAAACTGTGAAAGCATTATCCTAGAATTTTATGAATCGCCCGGAAATGCTCAATCGCGTCAAGAAGCGCGTCAAGATTTGGGATTTTATCATCATCGGCGGCGGCGCGACGGGCGTTGGCTGCGCGGTTGACGCGGCTTCGCGCGGTTTCGACGTTTTGCTGCTTGAGCAAAGCGATTTCGGCAAAGGAACTTCCAGCCGTTCGACCAAACTCGTTCATGGCGGCGTTCGTTATCTGGCGCAAGGCAATCTCGCGCTCGTTCGTGAAGCGTTGAAAGAGCGCGGAATCTTGAAAAAAAACGCGCCGCATCTCGTTAGAATTCAATCGTTTATCGTTCCGTGTTACAGCCTTTGGCAAAAGTTTTTCTACGGCGCGGGTTTGAAAACTTATAATTTGTTGTCGGGAAAATACGGTTTCGGCAAATCTCGAATCCTCTCGAAAAAAGAAACGATTGAATCGCTTCCCAATATCGAGCGCGAAAATCTGCACGGCGGCGTTTTATATTTCGACGGACAATTCGACGATACACGGTTGTTAATTGATTTGGTAAAAACCGCCGCCGAACAAAATGCGACCGTTTTGAATTACGCGAAAGTTATCGAATTAACCAAAAACCCGGACGATAAAATTGACGGCGTAAAGTTTCAGGATGCGGAAACGGGCGAAGAAATCACGGCAAAAGCGAAAGTCGTCATCAACGCGACGGGCGCGTTTTGCGACAAAATTCGCCGAATGTCCGATAAAACCACTAAAAATATAATCGCGCTGAGTCAAGGCATTCATCTGGTTTTCGATAAAAAATTTCTCCCGTCGGAAAACGCCGTGATGATTCCGAAAACTTCCGACGGACGAGTTTTGTTTGCAATTCCGTGGCACAGTAAGACCTTAATCGGCACGACCGACACACCAATTGAAAACCCCGAATTAGAACCGAAACCGCTTGAAAAAGAAATCGAATTTATTTTGGAAACTGCCGGGAAATATCTGGCGAAGCCGCCGAAGCGGGAAAATATTTTGAGCATTTTCGTCGGCATTCGCCCGCTCGTGAAATCTAACCATAAACGGAACACCGCCGCGCTTTCACGTGACCAGACGATTGAAATTGACGAATCGAATTTGTTGACGATTACGGGCGGCAAATGGACGACTTACCGGCGAATGGCGGAAGACGCGGTTAATCAGGCAATCGAAAAAAACGATTTGCCGCAGAAAAATTGCGTTACAAAAGATTTGAAAATTCACGGATTTGGCGAAGACGCGGAACGCTTCGGCGATTTGGCGATTTATGGCGCGGACGCGGAAAAGATTCGAGAATTGCTAAAAGAAACGCCTTCGCTGGCGGAAAAACTGCACGCCGGTTTGCCCTATTGCGCGGCGGAAATCGTTTGGGCGGCACGGTTTGAAATGGCACAGACGGTTGAGGACGTTTTGGCGCGGAGAACTCGCACATTGTTTTTAGATGCGCGGGCGGCGATTGAAATCGCGCCGCGCACGGCGGAAATTATGGCGCGTGAATCGGGAAAAGATGCAGTTTGGATTGAAAGGCAAGTTAAAGAATTTACCGAACTTGCCAAAAATTATTTACTTGCCTGACTTGAGTAATTGCCGCGCTGCCAGCCATATAAAACGCGGGTTCAAAATCAAATATCTGCGCCACAAACGACGCGGCTCCTGCGTCAACCGAAACAGCCATTCCAAACCTAATTTTCCTAACCATTCGGGCGATTCACGCACGTTTCCCGCGTAGAAATCGAACGACGCGCCGACACCGAGCATCACGGCTGATAAATTATCTTTATGCGCCGCCATCCAATTTTCCTGTTTCGGACAGCCCAAACCCATAAACAGCAAATCCGGCTTGCGGCGATTGATTTCCGCCGTGATTTCCGCGTCTTCTTCGTCGGTCAAAGGGCGAAACGGCGGCGAAAACGCATAGACGACTTTCAAGTTCGGAAAATCTTTTGCGGCGCGTTCCAAAATCGTGTCAATTACCGATTGCCGACCGCCGTAAAAGCCGACGGTCAACCCGTTTTCTTCGGCGAACGCACACAGCATAATCATTAAATCGTTGGCGCGAAGACGGCTTGCGCCTTTCGCGCCCTGTAATTTTTGCATCCAGACGAGCGGCATTCCATCAGGAATTATCACGTTCGCACCGTTCACCTTCGCGCCGTATTCGGCGTTGTCGTGCGATTCCATTACCATATGGACGGTCGAAAAACAGACGTAGCCGCCGTTTCCGGCGGCTACGAGTTTATTTATTTGTTTAATTGCCGATTCGTGATTGACGACGTTGGGAAACAAACTGACGACGCGGACGCGCTTTAGTTCGGAAGATTTTTCGAGCGGTTCAAATTCTTTGACAGACATTCTTCATTCGGTGATGTTTCGCAATCTATGCTGATGAGAACAACGATTCGGAAGAGATGAGAGATGAGAGATGAGAGATAAAATCTATCAGTCAGCATCTTTCATCTCTCATCTCTTCCGAAGTAAAATTAACTGAAATAAACTGTTCAGCATAAAATTTAAAACTCTACTTTTCATTCTGAACCACGCCAAACCCGTTGTTTAATTCGGCGTGGTTAAAGTAAAACGCCCGTGAAGTTTTTCGCCGAACGCGGATTTACTTGAATTGCAGCCGTTTGATTTCAATCTCAAACTTTGTTTTCACCGATAGCTTTCTCAACCGCCGCAATCATTTTGTCGAACGGTTCGACGAACAATCTGACGGCATCAATCAATAATTTGTCGGTTGCCGCTTCGAGCGAAATTCCGGCTTTTTCCAGATTCGCCAGAATATCTTCGGCTGCTTCGACATTTTCCGTCAGACTTTCACGCAATTTTCCGTGTTCGCGGAATGCGTCCCACGTCGCGGGCGGAATCGTGTTCACGGTGTCCGCACCGATAAGTTCTTCGATATACAAAACGTCGCTGTATTCCGCGTTTTTCGTTCCCGTCGAAGCCCACAAAACGCGCTGCGTCTGTGCGCCTTTCGCGCTCAATTTTTCCCACCGCTCGCCGGCAAAGATTTCTTCGTAAGTTCGATAAGCCATTTTCGCGTTGGCGATGGCGACTTTGCCGCGCAAATTTTCGAGCGTTTCTTTTTCATCATCACTCGCGGTTTTCAATTTTTCTTTGATTTGCGAATCAACCAGCGAATCAATTCTCGACACGAAAAAACTGGCGACTGAAGCGACGTGGGCGAGTTCGCCGCCTTCCGCCGCGCGTTTTTCAAGTCCGGCGACATACGCTTCGGCGACTTTGGCGTAGGCGTTCTGCGCGAAAAGAAGCGTTATATTGATATTGATTCCTTCGGAAATTAGCTGTTTGATGACATCGAAACCGACCGCCGTTGCCGGAACTTTGACCATCAAATTCGGGCGGTCAACCGTTTTCCACAAACGACGCGCTTCTTCGAGTGTGCCTTCGGAATCGTCGGCGAGCGCGGGCGAAACTTCGAGCGAAACGTAACCGTCGCGCATCTGCGTTGCGTCATAAACGCCGTGCAATGCGTCCGCCGCCGTCCGAATGTCTTCGATGGCGACTTTTTCGTAAATCTCGACCGCGCTCAAACCTTTTTCCAGCGCGAGTGCGGCGATTGAATCTTTGTAATGTTCGCTGCCGATGGCTTTTTCAAAAATCGCCGGATTTGAAGTCATTCCCTTCAAACCGTCTTCGTCAATCAGACGTTTGAGTTCGCCCGGCGTAAAAAGATCGCGGCGAATGTAATCGAGCCACGGCGATTGTCCGTATTCGGCAAGTTGTTTAAGCGGATTTTGTTGTGTTTTTGCTGATTCCATAAATCTCCTTCTAATTTTTTTGACCGATTGTTTTGTAATTTTTTTTCGAGAGTGATGACTCGAATCAGATGGCGAACAAGTCGTTTCAATTTCGCCGAAGATTTCTGCATTAACTCTTTACCTGATTCTACTCTAATTATTCTCGCTCCGAATCTCAAACGTCCGGTATTTCTTATGAACGGTCAATTTTTCTTTCCGCCGCGTAAAACTTATAATTCCGATGGCGGCAAAATATCGCCTTCGGCAAAAACTTATGAAAAGTTCACACAAAATAATCGTTACCGGCGGCGCGGGATTTATCGGCAGCGCAATTGTCCGGCAACTCAATCAACTCGGCGAAACAGACGTTTTAATTGTTGACCGACTCGACGAAACCGACAAATGGAAAAATCTCGCGCCGCTTCGATTTGCCGATTATATTGATGCCGACGATTTTATCGAAAGCCTCGACAGATTGCACGAAACGCAGATTCTGCTTCATCTTGGGGCGTGTTCGGCAACTACTGAGCGCGACGCGAATTTTATGATGCGGAACAATTACGAATTTACCAAGACGCTGGCGAATTGGTCGGTTGAAAATGCGACGCGGTTTATTTATGCTTCTTCCGCCGCGACTTACGGCGACGGCGCGAACGGAATGAACGACGGCACGGACGATTTGCAAAAATTGCGCCCGCTCAATGTTTATGGTTATTCCAAACATCTTTTCGATTTGTATGCGCGGCAGAACAGCCTATTTGAAAAAATCGTCGGACTGAAGTATTTCAATGTTTTCGGTCCGAACGAAAATCACAAAGGCGATATGCGAAGTCTGGTAAATAAAGCGTTCGCGCAGATTCGGGAAACCGGCAAGTTACAACTTTTTAGAAGCGCGAATCCCGATTATCAAGACGGCGAGTTCGGGCGCGATTTTGTTTATGTGAAAGACGCGGTGGAGATGACTTTGCATTTTATCGGTAATCCGGCGAGTGGACTTTTCAACGTCGGTTCAGGCGAAATGCACACTTGGAACGAACTGGCGAAAGCTATTTTCGCCGCGCTCGATTTACCGCCGAACATCGAATTTGTGGAAATGCCCGAACACTTGCGCGACCGTTATCAATATCATACGCAAGCCGATTTGAGCAAAATTCAAGCGACGGGTTATGAAAAATCGGCAACTTCGCTCAACGAAGCGGTTGCCGATTATGTGCGAAATTATTTGATTCCCGACAAATTTCTTGGCGATTAGAAAAATTTTGAAGTCAGAACCGCCTGCGGTAGCGGGCGGGTTAGTGTGAAAAGGCAAAAGGTAAAATAAAGGTGATGTTGCACAAATTATGCTGATGAGAGCAACGATTCAGCATAGATAATAGATGATAGCTGATAGTTGACAGATAAAATCGAAGGGAAATCTATCAGTTATCATCTATTATCTACCATCTATTCCGATGTAAATTTAACTAAAAATCTATTGAGCATAAAATTTGAACTCTACCAAGTTTGCCTGTTAACCTTTTATTTTGCCTTAAAAACCCAAGCCGGTCGCTAATGCTTCCGGTTCTGACTTGTCTGACAGAGCCGACAACGCGCTAATAATTAACACATTTCGGAGGCTTCGACAATTTTTCGCCGCGCTTAAAATTAGTCTTCATCAAACAGACCTTGTTCGACCAATTCCTGACAATTCAGACAGTAACGCGCCCAAGGCACGGCATCGAGCCGTTTCGGGTTAACATCTTTTTCGCAGTTTTGGCAGATTCCGTATTCGTCGTCGGCGAGGCGCGTCAACGCCTCGTTAATTAAAATCAGTTGTTTGCTTTCGTTTTCGGAAACCGCCAGCATCACGTTTTTGGAATAGTTTCTGACCGCTAAATCAACCGGGTCAGGCGTTTCGGCATCGTCAACCGAAAGGTCGTTGCCGCTTAATTTGGACACCAGAGTCTCGCGTTCGGCGAGCAGTTTGTCTTTGATTTTATCTAAGTTCAATTTACTCATTTCTGATATGGAAAACCTTTGATTATTGTAAATGCGCGATAAAGCTGTTCCGCTAAAATTACCCGCGCCGTTTCGTGCGTAAAAGTCAGAAGCGATAAGGATAAACTAAAATCAGCCCTTTCGACAACCGCAGACGCGACACCTTCCGCGCCGCCGATGACAAAAGCGATTTCCTTCAGCCCGCGATTTTGCCAAATTTCAATTTTTCCGGCTAATTCGTGCGATGAAACGCTTTGTCCCTTCACGTCCAACAAACAGACGAATTGGCTTTGATTCACTTTTTCCAGAATTCGTTTGCTTTCAAGTTCTTTCGTATCATCGCGCAATTCCGTAATTTCAAATTTCACGAAATGCGAAAGGCGTTCCAGATATTCCGCCTGCAACGCCTGCCAATTTTTATCTTTGGTTTTGCCAATCCAGACGAATCGAAACTTCATAATCAGCAAGCAGAAAGCCGTTGGCGGAAGGCAGAAGGCAGAAGGCGGAAGGCAGTTGGCAGAAGGCAGAAGGCAGTAAGCGGTTAAGTTTTCCAATCAAACGACAACTATTGCAGTCAAGAACCT
>JAJAYR010000335.1 GCA_026786155.1 Pyrinomonadaceae bacterium | reverse complement strand
GCTCTGCCTCGCCGAAAATGTTTCAAATTCTATATGAGGCTGCGCCTCAAATCCAGCGGCACAGCCGCGAAAGATAAAGGGAAGTTGACCGGAAAGGCACAGCCTTTCCGCACATCAGGCGGCACAGCCGCAAGAAATCCTTGTTTCCGGTTCACCGCAAAATGCCAGTTCCAACAAAACGTAAAATTGCCGTCGTTACAACTTCAAGAGCGGATTACGGTCATCTTTACCGGACTTTGAAAGAGTTGCAGACGCGCCCTGAAATCAATCTTCAACTCATCGCGCTCGGCGCACATTTTTCGCCCGTTTTCGGCAATACTTTCAAGGAAATCGAAGCCGACGACTTTGCGATTGACGAGCGCGTCGAATGTTTGATTAGTTCCGATACGGATGTCGGAATGGCGAAAACTATCGGCGTGGCAACGCTCGGTTTGGCGGACGTTCTGGGCAAAATGCGCCCGGATATTTTGCTGCTCATCGCCGACCGCTACGAAATGCTTGCTCCGGCGGCGGTTGCGCTCGCGCTGCGGATTCCGATTGCCCACATCGAAGGCGGCGATGTCAGCGAAGGCGCGATTGACGACGCGGTGCGAAACGCTTTGACTAAAATGAGTCATATTCATTTTACGACGACCGAAAACGCTCGCTTGCGAGTGCTGGCGATGGGCGAAGAAGCGTGGCGCGTTCACCGCGTCGGTTCGCCGTCGCTCGACAATCTGCGCCGCCGTCAACTGTTTTCACGCGAAGAATTGGAAGCCGATTTGAAGATTGATTTGCAGCAATCAACCGTCGTCGTCGCTTATCATCCGGTAACGATTGTGCGCGATACGATTACCGAAGCCGACGCAGTTTTTGCGGCGTTGGAAAGATTGGAGCAGCAGATTATTTTTTGTTATCCGAATGCGGACGCGGGCAGCCACGAACTGATAAAACGCGCCGAAGCCTTTTGTCAAAATCGCCCGAACGCGCATCTTTTTGTTAATCTAAATCATTTGAAATACTGGAGTTTGCTCAAACACGCCGATTTACTTGTGGGAAATTCGAGCAGCGGAATTATGGAAACCGCGTCGCTCGCTTTGCCGACGGTCAATGTCGGAATGCGGCAAAAAGGACGCGAACGGGCGCAGAATATTCTCGATGCCGCGCCGGAGAAAGATTCGATTTTGGAAATGGTCAATAAAGGTTTGAGCGCGAATTTTCGCCAATCGCTCAAAGGTATGACGAATCCTTACGGCGACGGCACGGCTTCGGAAAAAATCGTCGAAATTTTGTGCAGTGTGCCGCTCGGCGAAAAACTTTTAATCAAACGGGAAGTTCCGCTGGAAAACGGCAAATGGCGGCACAACGAAACGGCGCAAACTTTTGAAGCGGGGGCTGATTTATGAGAATTCCGCTTTCCGCGCCCGATATTTCCGAATCTGAAATCAACGCCGTCGTCGAAGTTTTGCGTTCGCCGCGCCTTAGTTTAGGTCCGAAACTCGTTGAATTTGAGCGTAATGCCGCTGAATACGCTGGCGCAAAATATGGGATAGCCATCAACTCCGGCACGAGCGGCTTGCATCTTTGCGTTCGCGCAATCGGACTAAAAGCGGACGACGAAGTGATTACCACGCCGTTTAGTTTCGTCGCTTCCGCCAATGTTTTGCTGTATGAAAAGGCGATTCCGGTTTTCGTTGATATTGACGAGGAGACGCTCAACATTGACCCGAAAAAAATCGAAGCCGCGATTACGCCGAAAACGAAAGCGATAATGGTCGTCCACGTTTTCGGTCGCCCGTCGCCGATGCGCGAAATTGCGGAAATCGCCGCGCGTTACAATTTGAAAATTATCGAAGATGCGTGTGAGGCAATCGGCGCAGAATACGAAAATCGGCGCGTCGGAAATATCGGCGATGGCGGAGTTTTCGCTTTTTATCCGAATAAACAAATGACGACCGGCGAAGGCGGAATGCTCGTAACCAATGACGATTTTATCGCCGCGCAAGCGAAAATGCTGCGAAATCAAGGACGCGATTCGTCGGCGGAATGGTTTGAACATATCGCGCTCGGTTACAATTATCGCCTGTCAGAAATCAATTGCGCTCTCGGCATCGAACAACTAAAAAGGCTCGATTCGATGTTGAACGAAAGAGAAGCGGCGGCGCGGAAATACGACGCACGGCTGAAAAATAACCCGCATCTTATTTTGCCCGAACTTGAATTTCCGAACGGGCGCGTCAGTTGGTTCGTTTACGTCGTGCGGCTGCGCGAAAATTTTACGCGGGCGCAGCGCGATTCGATTGTCGGCGCAATGCAAAAAAGCGGAATCGGCTGCGGGCGATATTTCGCGCCGATTCATTTACAGCCTTTTTACGCCGCATCGTTCGGTTTTCGCGCGGGCGATTTTCCCGTCGCCGAACGCGCCGCCGAACGGGTGATGGCGCTGCCTTTCTTCAATAAAGTTACCGACGCGCAAATTGAAGAAGTGTCTGCGACTCTGGAGAAATTAATTGAAAATGCTTTATAATTCCAGTCAAGTGATAATTGGATAAAGCCGGTTTCGACGGCGTAGAGCGGGACTTTTCGCCGGTAGAAAAAAGATGTGTCTCAAATTTTATGACGATGAGATTTTCAGATAGACGATTCGGAATAGATGCGAGATAAAATCTCTCAGTTATCATCTTTTATCTCGCATCTATTCCGAATCGTTTCACCTTCGACATAAATTGTGAAACACTAAAATCAATCAAATACGGAAAAAAGAATATGAATTTACGAAATCCGATTTGTGCCGCTTTAGTTTTGGCAGTAATTTTGCCGTTGTGTTTCGAGGCGAACGCGCAAACGACTGAAAACCTGCAAAATAAATCCGCTGCTTACGAATGGCTCGATGTCGCGCTCGAAGCGACGGCGCGGGAACACGACCGGGTTTCGCCGCGTCCGACCGTCGGTTCGCGGATGCTGATGATTATTACGACTTCGATGTACGACGCTTGGGCGGCTTACGATGACCAAGCGGTTGGCACAAGATTAGGCGGCAAACTGCGCCGTCCGAAATCCGAACGCACGTAAAAAAATAACCGCGCCGCCATCGCGTTTGCGACTTATCGCGCGATGCTCGACGTTTTCCCCGAAGATAGAGCGTGGCTCGACGAACAAATGCGGAAACGCGGTTATGACCCGAACGACGCGACGACCGATACATCGAAACCGCCGGGCATCGGTAATGTCGCGGCGGCGGCGGTCATCGAATATAGCCACACGGACGGCGCAAATCAACTCGGCGACGAAGTTGGCGGCAGCGGCAAACCGTATTCCGATTACACTTTTTATCGCCCCGCCAATCCGTGGAACAAAATTATTGACCCTGATTGCTGGCAGCCGATTGAGTTCACGCTCGCCGATAATAAAAAAGCCACGCCCGGTTTTTTAACGCCGCAATGGTATCGTGTCAAATCGTTCGGTTTGGAGCGCAGCGATATGTTTCGTCCGCCGCCGCCGCCGAAAATCGGTTCGGAACAACTGAAAAAAGAAGTTGACGAAGTTTTAAATTTCAACGCTAATCTGACGCTCGAACAAAAAGCGATTGTTGAATTTATGCGCGACGGACCGCGTTCGACCGGACAATCGGGTCATTGGTTGAAATTCGCGCAAGCCGTTTCGCGCCGCGACAAATACGATGTTGATAAAGATGTCAAACTATTTTTCGCCGTCGGCGTAACGGCGTTCGATGCTTTTATCGCCGCTTGGGAAGCGAAACGCTTTTACGATTCTTCGCGTCCGTGGACGCTCATCAGATATTATTACAAAGACAAAACCGTGCGCGGTTGGGGCGGCGCGGGCAAAGGTGTCATCGAAATGCCCGCCGAAGAATGGCATCCGTATTCGCCGCTCTCGTTTATCACGCCGCCATTTCCCGGTTACGTTTCCGGTCATAGCGCGGTCAGCGCGGCGAGCGCGAAAACCTTGGAACTTTTCACCGGCAGCGATTATTTCGGCGCAACCGAAACGCGCCACGCCGGAGAATTAACCGAACCGGGAATTTCGTGCGAAGTCAAACAAAGTTACGACGGCAAGACGAACGCGGATTTGACGGGTGACGGAACGGTTGTTTTGAAACTGCCGACGTTCACCGCGACGGCGGAAATGGCGGGAATTTCGCGCGTGATGGGCGGCTATCACATCCAAGCCGATAACGTCGCCGGACTTGATTTAGGGCGCAAAGTCGCCGTCCACATTTTCCCAAAAATCGAAAGCTATTTCGACGGCACGACTGGCAAATTTACCGATTCCGATTTGCCGAAGGATAAAATCGCATTGAAATAACGGGTAACTTAAATTTTATGAAAGTTTTTTTTCGTTTTACCTTTTCGGTTCTTTTTTTAGCCGCGATTTTCGGCGCGTTCGGCGTTCTGCGGCACACCGCTGATTTTCGCGTTTCGGCGGCAACGTCCGGCGAAAATCTTCGCGTCGTTTCGTTTGAAAAGCGCGAAGATGCTTATCGCCAGAATAATATCGGCGTGGCACTGCTTGAACAGTTCAATCACAAAGACGGCGCAGAGGCTTTTCGCCGTTCGCTCGCGCTTGACCCGAATCTGAAAATCGCCAATATCAATCTGGCAATCGCGCTCTTTAACGCGCAGGAAATCGAAGCCGCGCTGAAAGAAGCAGACACCGCCGTCGAACTCGCACCCGAAAGCCCGCAACCTATTTATATTCTCGGACTTATCGCCAAAAATCAGAACCGCACGGAAGATGCTGTCGCGTTTTTTCAGCGTGTTTTAAAGATGGACGCAAACGATGTCGGCGCGAACATAAATCTCGGTCAGATTTACGTCCAACAACGCAAATATACGGAAGCGATTGCCGCGTTTCGCATCGCCATCGCCGCCGAACCGTATAATGCGACGGCTTTGTATAATCTGGCGACCGCGCTTCTGCGCCAAGGTCAGCGCGAAGAAGGTCAGCAGCTTATTCAAAAATTTCAAACCTTGCGAAGCAGCGGCGCGGCGACCAGTCTCGGACAAAATTATCTCGAACAGGGACGCTATGCCGAAGCGATTACTTCGACCGGCGCGGAAAACGAACTCATCGAAAAAAATCAGCCGAAAGTCGTTTTTGAAAATGCAAACGTCGGTTTGCCGGAAGCTAAACGCAATCTGAAAAACGCCGACTTTCAAACTGTGGCGACGCTGTTCGACTTTGATAACGACGGCGATTTGGATTTGGCGCAGGCGACCGGCAACGCCGCGCCGGTGCGACTTTATCGCAATGACGGCGGAAAATTTAATGACGCGACGCGGACGGCGGGCGATTTGGCAAAATCTCTCGGCTCAAGTCCTCTCGGCATTTTGGCGGGTGATTACGACAACGACGGATTATCAGATTTATTCGTTTTCGGCGCAGGAAAAACCAAACTTTTCCGCAACAGCGGCAAAGGCATTTTTACAGATGCGACCGCCGCAGCGAAATTGCCGGATTTTTCAGACGTTTCGGTTTCCGGCGCGTTCGTTGATGCCGACCACGATGGCGATTTGGACATTTTCCTCGGCGGTTCTCAAAACGGCTTAAATATTCCATCCGCGCCGAATCGTCTTTGGCGCAACAACGGCGACGGCACTTTTACCGACATTTCCGCCGCCGCCAAAATAAATTTAGCGAGCCGCGCCGTTGCCGTCGTGCCGACCGATTACGATAATCGCCGCGATGTTGATTTGCTCGTTCTGAATCGCGGCGGCAAGCCGAATCTTTTCCGCAATCTGCGCGATACGACTTTTAAAGACGTTGCCACCGAAGTCGGTTTAACTCAAACCGGCGATTGGACTTGTGCGGCAGTCGGCGATTTTAACAAAGATACTTTCGTTGATTTCTTTTTCGGTAAATCCGACGGCTTGGGAGTTTTCGCAGTTTCCGACGGGCGCGGAAAATTCACGCTAAAAAATGCGCCGAACGGAACGGAAAACGCCGCGTCCGCGCAGTTTCTCGATTACGACAACGACGGTTTGCTCGATTTGATTGCCAATACGGACAAAGGTTTTGTCGTCGCTCGAAATCTGGGCGATGCCTGGACGAACGCTGATTCGTCCGCCTTTAAAATCAAAACCGGCGCGAATAACGCTGTTCAAAATTCGCGGCAGATTTTGTCGGGCGACATTGACGGCGACGGCGACGAAGATTTGTTTGGTTTCGCTAAAAATGGCAGTCTGCATTATTTAAGTAACGTCGGCGGCAACTCAAACAACTCGGAAATCGTGCGTCTGCAAGGGCGCGTCAGCAACAAAACCGGCATCGGCGCGAAAATTGATTTGCGTTCGGGCAGTTTGACGCAAAAGCTCGAAAGCTATTCCGCCAGCCCGATGCCCGCGCCGTCCGACATTCATTTCGGTCTCGGAAGCCGCGCCGAACCCGATGCCGTGCGCGTTATTTGGACTTCGGGAACGGTTCAAGCCGAAATCGAATTTCCCGAAAAGACGAAAAATCAGATGGCGAAAAGTTTCGCGCCGCTGAAAATCCTCGAACTCGACCGCAAGCCGTCTTCGTGTCCGTATCTATACGTTTGGAACGGCGAAAGATTCGAGTTCATTAGCGACTTTTTAGGCGGCGGTGAGATGGGCAACTGGCAGGAAGCGGGCGCGTATCATTATCCCGATTCCGACGAATTCGTCCGAATCGGCTCGGATAAATTAAAGCCGAAAAACGGCAGATATGAAATTCGCGTAACCAACGAACTCGAAGAAGTTTTGTTTGTTGACGACTTAAAACTCGTCGCCGTTGAACACGATGCAAACGCCGAAGTGTATCCGAATGAAGGTTTGGGAATTCCCGACGCGGGCAAACGAATTTTATACGCGACGCACGATGCCCACGCGCCGATTGCTGCCGTTGACACGAACGGGCGCGACGTTTTGCCGAAAATCAAAACGCTTGACCGCGACTTTTACGATTCATTTAAATCGCTGAACATTCGCGGTTACGCCGAAACGCATAATCTGACTTTAACTTTAGACGACAAAAAAGATTACACGGGCAGAACGCTGTTACTTTTGACGGGCTGGACGGATTACGCTTTTTCGTCGGACAATCTCGCCGCGTCGCAAAGCGGAAAATCGCTTTCGATGCCGAAACTACAAGTCAAAAACAAACGCGGCGAATGGCAAACCGTCATTGACAGCATCGGAATTTCCATCGGTCGCCCGCAAACTCTGGTCGTTGATTTGACCGGCAAATTTTTAAGCGATTCACGCGAAGTCCGCATCATTACGAACTTTAAGACGTTTTGGGACAAAATCGAAGTTGATACGTCCGAACAAACCGCTGTTAAAACGATTGAATTAAAACCCGCCGAGGCGAATTTGCGCGAGCGCGGATTTTCCGAAGAAACCAAATTCCGCGAAATGATTGTGCCTAATTACGACGTGGTTTTGAACGACGGACGCTGGAAGTATTTTTCGGGAAACTTTACGAAAACCGGCGATGTCAAAACTTTGCTGTCGGCGACCGACGACGTTTTCGTCATCTCGAAAACCGGCGACGAACTGGTTTTGAGTTTCGACGTGCTGCCCGATTTGCCAATCGGCAGAAAATATACCTTCCTGCTTTACGCCGACGGTTACAGCAAGGAAATGGACATTAATTCCGGTTCACCCGACGCGGTTTTTCCGCTGCCGTTCAAAGGAATGACGAAATATCCATACGACAGCGCGGACGAAAAATATCCGATGACTGAAGAAAAACAGCGAATCTATGACGAATACACGACGCGCACGGTCAAAGGCTTTTTGCCGCGCATCGAAACAGCTTTGATAAAATAGCGACTCAAAAGTCGGCTAATAATTCGTAAGTCGTAATTTGAAATTCGTAATTGATTCTATGGAACATATTCGATACGCCGCCGCCGCCGTGCAGACGGATTTTGCCAATCCGCTAAACCGCGCCGGGATGCGGAAAAATACCGACAGAATTTTGCAGTTGATAGATTCGGCGATTGCCGGAGCCGCGCCGTTTTTGCCGGTCAAACTCGTTACTTTTCCCGAATTCGCTCACGCCGCGCCGGTTTTTCCGACCGTCAAGGAATTGCGCGAAAAACTCGCCGTCGAAATTCCCAATGAACACACCGAAAGATTGATTGCCAAAGCCCGCGAACACGATATTTACATTCAAAGCGGCTCAATGTTGGAACTGGACGCGAAATATCCGAATCACGTTTTTAATACGACTTGTTTGATTAACGGCGACGGGATTTTATACAAATACCGCAAAGTAAATCCGTGGATTCCTTACGAAGTTCATTCATCGCCGCACGACATCGAAGGTTACGAGGAAGAATTGTTTCCCGTTGCTAAAACTGAAATCGGCAACATCGGGACGGCGATTTGCTACGACTGGATTTTCCCCGAAGCGACCCGTCAATTGGCGATCAACGGCGCGGAAATTCTCGTGCGCGTCTCGGCGTATATGGATCCGTGGAACGCGACCGAACCGATGGATTGGTGGACGGTCGTCAATCGGTGTCGTGCGCTGGAAAATATGTGCTACGTCGTTGCTTCCAATCAAGCCGCGAGTTTGAAACATTATCCGCCGTATTCGTGGTCGGGCGGTTCGATGATTGTGGACTTTGAAGGCAGAATTTTAACGAAGGCTTCGGAAGGCGCGGGCGAAAAAATCGTCGTCGCTCCCGTTGATATTTCGGCATTGCGGCACGAAAGAAAAGTTCGGAAAGGTCATCATTTGCTGGCACATCTGCGAACCGAAGCCTATCCCGCGTATCGAAAACATATTTATCCGCCGCGCATTGATTCCGCTGAAGAACCGTCTTACGAAGGCAATATCGAATTGATCGAAGCGGCGAAAAAACAGTTGGCGGAATAACCGAAATTATCGCCGCTTTCTCTGATTTGAAATACAAAGATTCGGAATAGATGAAAGGTGAAAGATGATAACTGATAGATTTATCTCTCATCTTTTATCTCTCATCTTTCATCTATTCCGAATGTATAACGCATTAAATCGAATCCCGCTTTAATTTGCCAATTCAAAAATCACCGCTTCATATGGCTTCAGCTTGCCGTCGGTCGAAGGCGCCGGATAATTGCCCATCAACATTTTCGCTTTGTTCAAATCCGAACCGGAACTGACGACGGATTCCTGCGCTTTGAAATTTAATAAAATCAGCAATTTTTTGCCGTTCAACTCCCGCGTGTAGGCGTAAACATTCGGATTATCTTTATCAACGAGCGTGTATTTGCCGTAAATTAAAACCTGATTTTCCTTGCGAAATTTGACGATTCGGCGGAAGTAATTCAGCACCGAATTCGCGTCTTTGTCTTCGGCGGCGACGTTCACCGTTTTGTAATTCGGATTGACTTTGAGCCACGGTTTGCCGGTCGAAAAACCCGCGTTTTCGGTGTCGTCCCATTGAAACGGCGTGCGCCCGTTGTCGCGGGCGGCAATTTTTTGCGATTCCATAAACTGCTTTAAATCGCCGCCTTCTTTTTCGATTGCCTTATACCAGTTGATTGATTCGATGTCGTTGTAGTCTTCGATTTTGTCGAATTTAATGTTCGTCATTCCGAGTTCGTCGCCGAAATAGAAATACGGCGTGGCTCGCATCGTCATCAGAAAAGTCGTCAGCATTTTCGACGAAATTTCGCGGAATTCCGGCGCGTCGCTGCCCCAGCGCGTAACCATT
>JAJAYR010000334.1 GCA_026786155.1 Pyrinomonadaceae bacterium | reverse complement strand
GCCCTCCCCGAGCCCCCCCCCCCCCCCCCCCCCCCCCAAAAACCCCCCCCCACAACCCGCGCAACCCCCCCCCCCCCCCCCCCACAAACCCACCCCACCCTGGGTGGGGCGCCCCCGCCCGCCACGGGATGTTTGTGACACCACACCCAGCGATTCTCGCTGGGCTATAATGTTAGTCGCCTTTGGCGACAGAGAACACAAATCTTAATTTTTTGACTTGTGTAGATACTAATGTCTAAAGCTGGCGGCAATTTATCAATCCGGTGCTTATGTCAACAAAATCCAGCGTCTTCCACACCATATTATTTATTGAAAATCGCCGCGAATTAAATGTATTGACAAATAAGCGTCGCCTGAAAAGCGCAAGTTCGGCGAACACGGTTGTCAATAAAAATGAAATTTGCAGCAGTTAAAAATACGATGTTATATTGCCCGAAATGTCAGCAAACTTACGAAGACGGCGTTCAGCGATTTTGTTTGAACGACGGCGGCAGACTGCTTCCCGCGCCGTCTTCCGGTAAATCCGCCAGTCAAAGCGGCGGTGTTTTTACGAACGTCATCAATCGAAAAAATAACGAAGACGACGAATTTGCCAACGCGCCGCGCTTTTCCGAAATGGCTTTTCGCCCGCCGCCGGGCAAGGTTTTTAAATCCGAACCGAAATCGGAGATTGCGCCGCCGTTCAAGCCGTTGAACGCCGACGAGCCGGAATTAGAATTGGAACTCGAACCCGCGCCGCCATTTAATCCGCCATCGAAAATCAAATCGTCGAGTGAACCGGATTTTGAACTGGAACTCGAACCGTCGGAAACAAAACCGCCGCGCGTCATCAATCCGAATGAAATTGCGTCGGGTCAGGCATTGCTCGGAGACCGTAAAATAAATCCGGCGGGCAGACTCGCGGTAACTTTGGAAAACCCGGAAGTGCTTCTCAATCAAACGGTTAAAGGGCGTTACCACATCACCGAACAAATCGGCGCGGACGAAGGCGCGATTGATTATCTGGCGGAAGACAAAATCGTCGCGGGCAAAAAAGTCGTCGTGCGCG
Organism: Pyrinomonadaceae bacterium; assembly: GCA_026786155.1. Classification (GTDB taxonomy): domain Bacteria; phylum Acidobacteriota; class Blastocatellia; order Pyrinomonadales; family Pyrinomonadaceae. The sequence goes on along the minus strand of JAJAYR010000334.1, from coordinate 3,169 downwards.
TTTTGACCGATGAAGACACGGACGATTCTTTTTCCAACAAAATTTTCGCCGAAGAACGGGTGTCGCTCTCGCACGTCAGCCATCCGAACATCGTCAGCGTCATTGATTCGGGCGAACTGCTCGAAGGCAAACCGTTCGTCATCACCGAATACGTCGAAGGCGAATCGGTCAAAAGTCGTTTGCAGCGAAAGGGAAAATTCGATTCTATGCGAACCGCCCGCATCATTCGTCAAGCCTCTTACGCTTTGAGCGAAGTTCATCAAAGCGGCATTCTGCACCGCAACTTAAAACCCGAAAATATCATTTTAACCGTCAACGAAACGGGCGCGGAGCAAGTCAAATTAACCAATTTCGGCGCGTCGAAAGGCAAACTCAACGAGAAAAATCTGCCGTATAAATCGCCCGAACAAGTCGAAGGCAAACTTGCCAATTTCGCCAGCGACGAATTCGCGCTGGCTGTCATCGCCTATCAAATGCTGACCGACCGTTTGCCGTTTAACGCGACGAGAATCGGCGGATTATTGAAAGAACAGCGCGAAGGGTTGATAATTCAGGCGACCACCTTGCACGATAGTCTGCCGCCGTCGGCTGATAAAATTTTAGGCAAAGCGTTGGCGTTCAACCCGGCGGAGCGTTACCCGAAAGTGCGCGATTTCGGCGACGCGCTTTATAACGCCGTGACCGCTGAAAGAAAATCGGAGCCGGACGCATTCAAAGAAGAAACTCCGATTCCCGCGCCGACCGCGCCTTTAATTTCAAAAGCTAAAAAAAGCAGAATTTTAACGCCCGTCGCAACGGAGAAAACAGAAGTTGCCGGAGCGATTGCCGCGCCGCCGGAAAGCGTCAAAGCGGCGGAAAATTTAGCCCGGGGAAAACGCTCGGCGGAAATGCCCGTCGAAAACATCCCGCGCCGCACCGTGATTGCGTTAGTTGGTTTAGCGATTTTGGCGGCGGCGTTGTTCGGAATTTGGACTTACTTTATCAGGCAACAGGAAACGGAATCGAATCGCGCCGCGCCAACGTCGGTCGAGAGCGTCGTGCCGCTGGAGCAGACGGTAAATAATTCGTCGCCGTCGAATTTTACCGCCAGTCCCGCGCCGACCGCCGAAGAAATCGAATCCGTTCCGCTTCCGCGCACGGTTTCACAGCCGCCGAACACGGTTTATTTCCAGAATAGTAAGGATAATCTGCCACGCGACGCGGCGAAAAATTTTCTCGGCTTTTCGCTTTACTATCCGCAGAACTGGACGCGCAAGGAAGCGAAAAATAATTTTCTCGACGTTTCCAACGACGATGAAAAAGGCTTGCCGATAGAGCATCTGCTCGTCAGTCATTACGACAGCAAGGGAACCTTCAGATTGGACAAAGTGAATTTTGCAAAACTCGTCGAAAAATCGAACAATGATTTGAAAAAAGCCTTGGAGGGAAATTACAAAATAATTTCACAGGGCGCAACGAAAATCCAAAACGGTCGCTGGCAGGCTTACGAAGTTAAATTTGAAAGTCTGGGAACTGCCGCGAACGGCGACAAAGTTACGCTCTGGGGCAGACGACTCTGGATTCCGGCGCAGATTACCGGAATGAAAAACGGCTACGTCATCACGATGCTGGCGACTTCGCTCTCGAAAAACGTCAAAAGCGTCGAAGATGTCGGCGTGAAAGGCGAACTTTCCAACATTTTAGAAACCTTCGAGCCGAATCAAAGTCTTTAAGTTTCAGGTTCAAGGTTCAAGGTTCAAGGTTCAAGATTAAAAATTCTATATCTTAAGCCTGATACCTGAAACCTTGAACCTGAAACCTTTTCCCGCTGCTTTTTGTTTTCACGGTCTTGCGTTAAAATTATGGCGCAATAAGTTTTTCAATTCCGTTTTCAAAACTTCCAACCGATGAAAATTGTTTTAGCCGAAACGCATAGCGGCTCTAGTTTGCCGGAAAAGTCTTTTAATCTGCCGATTGTTCGCGTCGGGCGCGATGCCGCCGATTGCCAAATCGTTTTCGACAACGGACAATTTCCGATGGTTTCCCGCCGCCACGCCGAATTGAGATGGCTGAACGGAAAATGGATGTTATGCGATTTGAATTCGAGTTACGGCACATTTCTCGACGGGCAAAAAGTTTCCGCGCCGCAAGCCGTTCAAATCGGCAGCCGTCTGCAATTCGGCGCAAATGGTCCAACTCTAAACGTCGTCTGGTTTGAAATGACCGCCGATGCGCCGCCGACTCCCGCGCCGCAAATTTATCAAAGTCAAACTCCGACCGCGCCGTCGCCGCCGAACTCGGTTCACACGCAGCAGACGCCAGACGCGCAACTCGAATTCGCCGACACCGCGCAGTTTCCGAAACCTTTCAAGATAAATAAAGACAGCGTTTGGCTGGGACGCGAGCCACAGGGCGACGTTGTTTTCGACGCTAACGCCGTGATGGTTTCACGCAAACACGCCGAAATCCGGCGCACGAACGGCAATCTTGTCATTCACGACAACGGAAGTTTTAACGGAACGCTGGTCAACGACCAAAGAATTTCCGCGCCGACACCGCTTTATCACGACGACGAAATTCAGCTTGGAATCGGCGGACCGATTTTGCGCTTCGTTTCGCTGTCGCGTCTCGCTCCGAAAGGCGCGAGTCTTGCCGGACAGCGTTCGATTGCCATCGGGCAGCTCGCCAATTTGCCCGAAGCCGTCGAACATATCGGCTCGAAAACGATGGTTTTCAAAGCCGACAGCTTTTCATCTAATAAGCCGTCGAAAGAATCGGCGCAGCCGCAGCTTTTGATGTCGCTCGCTTTTGGCGGCAAAAATGAGTTAATCATTGGACGCTCGGAATCAAGCGACATAAAACTCGACGGCTTGCAGATTTCCAACCGTCACGCGCGGCTTCTGCGGTCGAATGCCGGAGTCGCCATCGAAGACGCGGGTTCGACAAACGGCATTTATATCAACGGCAACCGAATTTCGCGGCAGATAATCACGCCGGGCGACGCGGCGCAAATCGGCTCTTTTTTAATTCAGATTGATGAGTCGGACAACATCGGCGTTTTCGATACCAGATCAAAAACCCGGATTGATGCGGTCGGAATTACGAAAAATGTCAAAAGTCGGACGGGCGGCGGACAGATTCGACTGCTCGATGATGTTTCGCTTTCGATTCAGCCGAACGAATTCGTCGG
>JAJAYR010000333.1 GCA_026786155.1 Pyrinomonadaceae bacterium | reverse complement strand
CGTTTGGACTCTGAACTTTTCATAATGCCGCCAAACTTTTGCTTACCTGCTTAGTTCTACTTTGTCAGATTAAAAATTCGCCGCCGATGTTCGCCGATAAACGCCGATTTTTTTCCTGATTTTCAGAATTTCAACTGATTTATCCGCGTCATCGGCGTTAATCGGCGGCTAAAATTCTTCTTTCTTAAAGTTTTATCTTAATCTGACAAAGTAGAATTAGATGAGAGATAAAATCTGTCGAGCATAAAATTTGAAACACCACCAATTTTTGTTAGCCGCGTTCAATTTGATTACCGAATCGCAGCAAAATGTGGTAAAAATTAATCAATCAAACAATTTTCCCTTTCCCAAATTGTTAAAAAAATTTAATAAAGGATTATCAATCAGGTTATGAAAAAGGTTTATTTTTTAATAATAAGTTTATGTCTGCTTTTAACTTGGTTCGGAGTGAACTTCCAAACCAAAGCGCAAATCGAAGTTAATCAAACGACGGAAGCCAATCAGGTGTCCCCGAATTTCGTCGTCAGCCAGTTTCAAGTCGCGGGCGGTTCGGCGAACGACGAATTTATCGAACTGCACAACGCCAGTGCCAACGCCGTTGACCTAAACGGTTATCGGGTGGTTTATCGTTCGGCGGGCGGCACGAACGATGTCGCTTTTGTCGAATGGACGACCAGCACCATCGTTGCGCCGGGCGGTTATTATTTGATTGCTTCGACCGGCTACGACGGCACGGTTACGCCGAATCTGATTTACAATCCGACCGTCTGCGCGTGTTCGATGTCGGCGACCGGCGGCGGCATCGGTATCCGCAACGGCGCGGTCAACAGCGGAGTTTTGATTGATTCGGTCGGCTACGGAACGGCGACCAACGCTTTTGTCGAGACGACGGCAACGACTGCGCCGCCCGCCAACGCCGGACAAGCGCGAGTCAACAACGGCTGTCAGGATTCGGACAACAACGCCAACGATTTTTCCGTTCTCAATCCATCCGCGCCGCGTAACGCCGCGACCGCGCCGAACACTTGCGGCGGCGGCGGAACGACATTATTGGCGGGCGGCGGCGCGAGTCCGAACTCGCTTTCGCCCGGCGCGACGACGCTTTTGACCGTCACGGTTCTGCCCGCGACGACGCCGCCCAGCACGGGCATCGCGGTCGTCGGAAATTTAACCAACATCGGCGGTGCGGCAACGCAGCCGTTCTTTGACGACGGCACGAACGGCGACGCTGCCGCTGGAGACAATATCTTTTCCTACCGGGCGACAATTCCGACGACCGCGACCGGCGGAACTTTCACCGTGTCAGCGGTCGCTTCCGACGCGCAGACGCGCACGGCGAATGTTTCCTTTAACATCACGATTAACGCACCGGCGGCGGGCGAAAATCCGCTGCTTTTGGGAAATCCGAGCAATGCGACCGAAGATATTGCCAACGAAAACAATTATTTAATGCATAAACCGCAGTATTCGCTTTCGTATAATCGCAGCCGCGCAACGGCGAATTGGGTGGCGTGGCGGCTCGATACGAGTTGGATTGGAACGGCGCCGCGGCAGGACGATTTTCGCCCCGATACGGTTTTGCCCGCCGGTTGGTATCAAGTAACGAGTTTCGATTATTCGGGTTCGGGTTACGACCGCGGGCATATGACACCTTCGGGCGACCGGACGCGCTCGATTCCCGATAATTCGGCGACGTTTTTGATGACTAACATCATTCCGCAGCTTGCCGCCAACAATCAGGGTTCGTGGGAAGATTTTGAAAGTTACTGCCGCACACAGGCACAAGCCGGACAGGAAATTTACATCGTTTCCGGCGTGGTCGGCAACATCGGAACGATTGCTCAGGGCAGAGTCATTATCCCGCAATACACCTGGAAAGTCGCGCTTTTTCTGCCGAACGGAACGAACGATTTGCAGCGCGTTACAAAAGCGACGCGAACCGTCGGAATCATCGTTCCAAACTTTCCACCGCTCAATATCAACGCGACGTGGCGTGAGTTTCGGGTTTCGGTTGACGCGGTTGAGGTTTTGACCGGCAACAACTTTTTCTCGAACGTCCCGAAAATCACGCAGGAATTTATCGAAAGAAGGAGAGATAGACAATAATGGTCAGTCGTCATTTGTCATTGGTCAGTCGTCAGCGGGACGACGTTGGCGGAATATGTAAATTATTTCGCCGATGTTTCTTGATTTTGTTGGCATTTTGCTGTTTGACGTTTTCTGTGGCGGCGCAGAAAGACCGCGCGATTGGCGACGTGCAGGGCGAGAAAAATTCTTCGTCATATGAAAAAGATTCGGTGCGGCTGACCGGCATCGTAACGGCGCGTTTGAAGGGCGGATTTTTTCTGCAATCGCCCGACGACAAAACCGACGGCAATCCGAATACTTCCGAAGGAATTTATGTTTATACAAGAAGCGAGCCAACCGGCGACGCGGCAATCGGCAATCTGATTTCCGTAACCGGCATCGTTACTGAATATCGTCCGAAGCAGGAGCCGCAAAGTCTGCCGATCACCGAACTTTCGATGTATAAGGATAAGGACGTTATCAAAGTCATCTCGAAAACCAACGCGCTGCCGAAGCCGATTATTTTATCTGCTGACGATTTTAAATCGAATAAAATTGACGGGCTTGAAAAATATGAGGGAATGCGCGTCAGCGTGACGGAAATGACCGTCGTCGCGCCGACGAACGGCAGAGTCAACGAAAAAACCGGCGCGTCCGAATCGGACGGAACTTTCTACGGCGTTTTGAAAGGCACACCGCGCCCTTTGCGAGAACCCGGATATGACATTTACGATTACAGTTTTTTAAGCGATAAAGAAAGAGAAACGCTCAAAAAGAATACGCCGAAAATTGCGATTTTCGACCACAACCCGGAACGTCTGCGCGTTGAAAGCGCGGAGCAGCTCGGCGCACAGCCGATTAATGCGCCGGCTTTCGCGGAAATCAAAAATCTGACGGGTGTGGTTCATTACGCTTACCGCGCTTATTCGATTCTGGTTGATGCCGACAACAAACCGGCGGTTTCCAATCTCGTCAAAGCCACGCCGCTGCCCGCGCTGACCGCCAATCAATTTTCCATTGCCGCGACGAACGTCGAGAGATTATTTGACGACGAAGACGACCCGAATATCAAAGAGCCTTTGATTACGAGCGAAGGTTTTGAAAAGCGTCTGAAAAAAATATCTTTAGCCGTCCGCAATTATTTGCAGTCGCCGGATGTCGTCGGCGTCATCGAGATGGAAAATCTCGCCGTTTTGAAAAAACTCGCCGCTCGCCTCAACCAAGACGCGGAAGCGAGCGGCAAACCGAATCCGAAATATGAAGCCTATCTGGTTGAAGGCAACGACATCGGCGGCATTGATTCGGGCTTTCTGGTCAAATCTTCGCGCGTCGAAGTTTTGGAAACGAAGCAGTTCGGCAAAGACGAAAAGTTTCAAAATCCCGTTTCAAAAAGCGACGTTTCGCTTTACGACCGCCCGCCGTTTCTGCTTCGCGCCGCCATCAAAGACCCGAAAACGAATCAGCCTTTAGAGTTCACGGTGATCGTCAATCATCTGAAATCGCTGCGCGGTTACAACGACGACAAAGACGCGCCGTTCGTGCGTTTGAAGAAAAAACTGCAAGCCGAATTTCTGGCGAAATACGTCGCCGAACGATTGAAAACCAACCCGAACGAACGTCTCGCGCTCATCGGCGATCTTAACGCCTTTCAATTTAACGACGGCATCACCGACATCATCGGCACACTCAAAGGAACGCCCGTCGGCAAAGACGCGGTGCTGAACGCTTCGGAAGATTTGCTCAACCCGGATTTGACCAATTTGGTTGATTTGATGAAACCGGCGAGTCAGCGATATTCCTACAGTTTCGACGGCAACGCGCAGGTTCTCGACCATTTTTTGATTAACGACCGTCTGAAAAAACATCTCGCCGGTTTCGGCTACGCGCGGCTGAACGCCGATTTTCCCGAAACTTACCGCAATGACGACACGCGCGTCGAACGCTTTTCCGACCACGACGTGGCAATCGGCTATTTTACTTTTGAAGAGAGGAAATAGATTTACAATTATGAACTTCAATGTTTTAACCACATAGGGACATAGAAAACATAGATTTTACTGACTCTTCTATGTTTTCTATGTCCCTATGTGGTTCAGGTCTTCGATGCTTTCAAAAATTTGAAACTCGTAATTCATCTCACTTTTCCGACTGCCAAAGCCGATACGCTTCCGAGCGCGGCAAACCGAATTCCTTCGCCGCTTTCTTGAGCGCGAGTTTGCGGTCAACGCCTTCATTTTCGAGTTCGGCGACACGGACGGCAATTGACTTTTTACTCTCGACTCTCAACTCTCGACTCTCGACTTCTTCACGGTCAATCACCAAAACAATCTCGCCTTTGACGGCTTCCGCCGAGAACTTTTCCGTCAATTCCCGCAAATTTCCTAGAACAATTTCTTCGTGCAGTTTCGTAATTTCCCGAACGACGGCGATTTTACGATTGCCCAAAACTTCCAGACAATCAAGCAGACTTTTCGCCAGACGGTGCGGCGTTTCGTAAAACAAAAGCGTCGCCGGAATCGCGGAAACTTCCGCCAGACGCTTGCGCCGTTCATTTTTTTTGGACGGCAGAAAGCCGCCGAAAAATATCGAATCGGTCGGCAAACCGGAAACTATAAGAGCGTTGACGAACGCGACCGCGCCGGGAATGGCGATTACTTTCGCGCCGATTTCGTGGGCTTTTTGGACGACGCGCAACGCCGGATCGCAAATCGCGGGCGTTCCCGCGTCCGACACGACGGCGATTGATTTTCCCTGTTTTAATAATGCGGCGAACTCGTTCGTGCGGGTGTTTTCGTTGTGTTCGTGATAGCTGACGAGCCGTTTCTTGATGCCGAAATGATTTAATAATTTTCCGGTGTGGCGCGTATCTTCGCAGGCGATAATATCAACCGTCTGCAAAGTTTCCAGAGCGCGTTTGGAAATGTCGGCGAGGTTTCCGATGGGCGTGGCGACGAGATAAAGTGTTCCGTGCATTTTCCGTTGTCATTTTAAAACGTAAAAGACGGCGTAATTTTAACATACGCCGTCTTCCTTGCTAAACAATTGAACCGATTAAACTCCGGCTGTCAGGTGCGGACAACTTTCATTTTCCGCTTTGACGGCGGCTGTCGTTTGTTTTTCTTTCATCGGACACGAACCGCCGCAGCAATTATCGCAGCAATCGCCGTTTTCCGAAGTTTTTGCGCCGTTTGCCTTCATCGGACACGCGCCGCTCTTGCAGCAGCAATCGGCTTTATCGCAGCACGAACCGTCCGTTTTAAGTCCGGCGGTTTGCGCGTTTTTATCTTTTAACGGGCAATTGTCGCTTTTCGCGCAACACGAAGCCGTTGTTTTATTTGAGCTGTTTGTTTGATTAAAGGCATAGACCGCGACGGCGAATGCCATTACGAAAACGATGCTGAACATCGCTAGAAATTTTTTTCTCATTTTATTGTTTCCTCAGAATTTGATTTGTAAGTTACGGTTTTGCCAATCAGCGATTGATTGACGCATCTTAAAACTTCGCTCTAAATTCTGAAAACACAATTTTGCAGATGGGTGCTGCCGTGATTGCGGATAAAAGATTGATAAACGCGCCGTTTTTCAACGATTGGTTTGAAAAGTGAAATTTTCGGCGCGGCGATTTTGACCGCTTCGACAACTTCCGCCGTTGGCGGCTGAATTTCCAGTTTTCTGGCTTTGTCGAAAATTTTCGCCGGAAACGTGCAGCAATCGAAAGTCGGCGATTGATTGCCGAAAAATTGTCCCGAATGTTCTTCGGACATTTTCGCGCAATCGCCTTTTTTAGCCAGCGGGCAACTGTCGGTTTCCGCATTCGCCGTCGGCATTTGACAGCAGACGACCAAAACGATGCCGCTCATCCAAACGGCGAGCGCGGCGGTGAAAATTCGTTTTGAAGTTTGCCGGAAGTTCATCGTTATCAGAATAACGAAACGCGGCTCGCCTGTCCAGTTTTTAATGGTCAAATCAACTTTGCGGAATAAGCGGAAAGCTGCGGGTCATCGGTAACGAGCGTGTAATCTTCGACTATCGCCTGAGCAATCAGCAGACGGTCAAACGGGTCTTTGTGGTGAAACGGCAGCTTTTCGAGTTCGTAAATATGTTCAGCGGTAATTGGTAAAATTCGCAAATCGTTAATTCTACGCTGGTCTTGAATGATTTCGGAGAGAGATTTTGGAAATTTAAATTTGCCCGGCATTATTTTCAATTGTAATTCCCAAAGACTGGCAAGACTGAGAAAAAGAGTATTATTTTCATCTTCCAGTAATTGTAGTCGCTTGGCGGAAAGTTTATGAATTTCAATTTCCCACCAAATAAAAATGTGCGTATCAAGCAGCAGATTCATCATCTTTTTTGATTATTCCAAAATCTTCGCCGAACCAAAATTCGTCGCCTAATTCGTCGTTGAAATCGTCGCTTATCCAGCCTTGCCCTTGATGCAGTCCGGCAATCCGCTTTTTTGTCGGCTTCGTTTCAACTTGATTTTTCTCTTTCGTATGGAGAATTTTCACCAAATCAACAACGATAGCTTGCGCCTTCGGTTCGAGTTCGCGGAACATTTGAATCCAATCTTTTTCTACTGCAACATCCATTTCATCCACCTCAAAAAGATTTTACCACCGAAAATCAGACATTAAAACGAAAATTCACGATGTCGCCTTCCTGCATGATGTAATCTTTGCCTTCGAGTCGGGTTAAACCTTTTTCTTTGGCTTCCTTCTCCGAACCCGCGCCGATTAAGTCGTCGTAGGAAACGATTTCGGCGCGTATGAAACCGCGTTCGATGTCCGAGTGAATAACGCTTGCCGCCGCCGGTGCTTTTGTTCCAATCGGAATCGTCCACGCGCGGACTTCCTTTTCGCCCGCCGTCAGATACGACATTAAACCGAGCATTTTATACGCCGATTTGATGAGTTTATCAACGCCGCTCGACGAGACGTTTAAGTCCGCCAAAAATTCCGCGCGTTCGGCTTCTTCGAGCGCGACGAGTTCGGCTTCGAGTTTGGCGCAGATAACGACGATTTCGGCGTTTTCCTGCGCGGCGTGTTCTTTGACCGTTTGGACG
>JAJAYR010000332.1 GCA_026786155.1 Pyrinomonadaceae bacterium | reverse complement strand
GTGCCAACCGCCAGCCATATGTTAAGCTCGTGAGCTTTCCGTCTCCAACACGGTTGAGCGGAAGCTCTCGAGTTTAACATACAGTGTCAAGTGTTGGCTACCTGCCCGCCGCATCGAAGCTGCATCGGCTGTCTGACCAAACTTTGAATTCTACGGAAACTGTTTCCGTTTTATTTTGTTAATTGATACAACAAGTTTCCGCTTTTCGCAAGGTGAAAGTTGCTTTTGGTGAGTTTTTGTCGTAATTTACTTGTCCGTTAAATAAATTTAACCGACAGCCGTTAAATTAGTTCTGCCGACAGCGGTTGAATTAGTTTAACCGAATACTATTTTTAAAATTATGTCAGTCCTTTTAGACCGGATACGCGGCATTATGCGGACGCGCCATTACAGTTTGCAAACGGAAAAAACTTATATTTATTGGATCAAAAAATATATTTTCTTTCACGACGTGCGCCATCCGAGCGAGATGGGCGCGAATGAGATTGCGGCTTTTTTGACGCATCTGGCGGTTGAGGAAAATGTCGCGGCGACGACGCAGAATCAGGCGATGTTTGCGCTGCTGTTTTTGTATAAAGAAGTTTTAGGTCTGGAACTCGAACGGCTCGGCGGCAAATTTACTTCTGCCAAACAGTCAACTCGCGTGCCGGTGGTTTTGACGCGCGAAGAAGCGGCGGCGGTTCTTTCGCATCTGAACGGAGTCAATTGGCTGATGGCAAATTTGCTTTATGGCGCGGGGCTGCGTCTGAAGGAATGTCTGCGCTTGCGCGTGAAGGATTTGGATTTCGGCTACAAACAAATCGTCGTCCGCGACGGCAAAGGCGGCAAAGACCGTTTTACGATTTTGCCCGATAAACTCATTGAGCCGCTGCGGAAACATATCGAAACGACCAAAACGCAGCACGAAAACGATTTGCAAGCCGGACTCGGCGCGGTTTTGATGCCGTTTGCATTTAACGGCAAACACTCGAACGCCGCGCGTGAATGGAAATGGCAATACGTTTTTCCTTCCGCGAAAATCAGCCGCGATCCGCGCACCGGGCAAACGGGCAGACATCACCTGTCGGAATCCGGTTTGCAAAAGGCGGTTAAAATCGGGCTGCGAAAAGCCTCCATCGAAAAACACGCCAGTTGTCATACGCTGCGCCATTCGTTTGCGACGCACCTTTTACAGACCGGCTCGGACATTCGCACGATTCAGGATTTGCTCGGACATAAGGAATTGACGACGACGATGATTTACACGCACGTTCTGCAAAATAACCGGCTCGGCGTGAAAAGTCCGGTTGATTTGTGAAAGTGTTTATTTTAACAGCAATTCCAGACAAGCAAGATTAGCCGCCAAAAGGCACAAAATACACAAAAAAGATTTTTTTTAATCAGAAACTGTTTGAAAACTCAAATTTTAACCGCTAAATACGCGAAACACGCTAAAAATAAAACTCGAACTAAAAAATTTATTATTCTTTTTTTCGTTTATTTGGCGTATTTAGCGGTTTATAATCTTTCTTTATATTCTGTTTTCAGAGTTTTCAAACAGCTTCTCACATAACTTTCTCAAATAAGATTTTTATTTTGGAAAGATGTTTATTTTCTATTTTGCGGTTTTTGTGCCTTTTGGCGGCGATTATTTCTTTTCCTGATTGCCGTCATTAGACTGTCTGCGCTTCGGCTTTTTCGGGTTGCTGTGAGCGGTCAATCGCTTCGTCTTCGACTTCGCCGCCTTTGCTGATGGGAATGTCCGCCGGATTGTCGTAAAGCATCGCGCGGTTTTCCGAATCTTTTTCGGCGGAAGCGATGAGAGTTCTAATCGAATTCGGCGGAACGTAGCCGGGATAATCAACGCGCGAATGATAGATGGCGACTAATGACCTTATCATCGCTTCGCGGATTTGCGTCAGTTCGCGCAAGGTCAAATCGCATTCGTCGAGTTGGTCGTCCGCCATAATCGCGTCAATGATTTTCGTCACGATATAGCGAATATTTTCCGGTGTCGGTTCGCTCAACGAACGCGCCGCCGCTTCGCAACTGTCGGCAATCATCATAATCGCCGATTCCTTGAATTGCGGTTTCGGTCCCGGATAGCGAAAATCGTTTTCCGAAATAACCTCATCGTCGCGGGCTTCCGCCTGGGCTTTTTTCAGAAAATAATGCAAAGTTCGGGTGCCGTGATGCTGCGGAATAAAATCAATGATGCGCGGCGGCAAACCCATTTCCCTGCCTAATTTTATGCCGTAAGTAACGTGGCTGACGAGAATTTTCGCGCTCTGCGCCGGTTTCAGACGGTCGTGCGGATTTTTTCCGTGCTGATTTTCGATAAAATGTTCGGGCGCGGCGGATTTGCCGATGTCGTGATAAAGTGCGCCGATTCTGGCGAGTAAACCGTTCGCGCCGACGACGCGGCAGGCTTCTTCGGCGAGTTGTCCGACGGCGTGTGAATGCTGGTTCGTTCCCGGCGCACGCAGCGCGAGTTGTCCGAGAACAGGCAAATCGGCGTTCGATAATTCCAATAATTTGACATCGGTCAAAATGCCGAAAGCCGTTTCGCACAGCGGCAGAAAAACCGCCGTAACCGCCGCCGTAATCAAACCGCTCATCAAACCGCAGCAAATCGCCAGCGCGACGGTGTTCAGAATAAATGGCTGCTGCGTGTAACCGATGAGCGCGACGGTCGTCGCCGCACTCGCCAAACCGACGAGAACGCCCGCCGTCGTTACCGATGAACGCGAACGATAACGCCCGATGCCATAGACCGCGACCGCCGAAGTGATTGCCGCGTAAAGCGCGAATTCGAGGCTTTTCGGCGCGAGCAATCCGGCAATCAGCGCGAGAAAAAATCCGGTAAAAAGCGCGGTTCTTCTATCGGCGAGCAAAGTCATCAGCAAACTGGCGAACGCGAACGGAAGGGCGAACGCCCATAATGTCGGGTCGTTGAGCGGGGCTTTGACGTTCTGCGCGGCGGTAAATTCGGCGAGCCGGAAAAAAACCGCCATCAAAAGCGTCTGCGCCAGCACGATAAAGCCGAACAAGGCAAATGTTTTTTCGGCGGAAAGCGTGATGCGCGAGACGTTGCCGTGCTGTTCGATAAATTTCCACGCCACCCAGAAAAGCGCGGAAACTAAAATCAGCAAGCCGAAAAACCGATTGAGGCGGCGCGTCGAATCGCTGTAACTGCGAATCGCGGCGATTTGCGACAGCGCGGACGGCGTAATCGTGTCGCCTTCGCGGACAACCGTTTGCCCGCGTTTGAGCGAAACCATGACCGGCGAGACGTTTTTTTCGATGGCTTGCCGCGCATTTTCCGTCGCCGCGCCGTCGAACACGACGCTCGGCTGAACGAGCGGCGCGAGCGCGGCATCGAACGCTTCGACTTCCTTTTCCGACAGGCTTCTGATTTTTCGCAAGCCTTCGCCCAATTTACTGCGGGCTTCGGAAAGCGCGGTCATATTGCTTTCCGGCATTTTGACAATTGACTGCTGATTCGGTTTTTGGCGGTCGTTGAGAACAATTTCCGACTGAAAATACTGTTTGTCCTGGTCGCCGTAAATCGAACCGTCGGCGTTTTCGCGCAGCACGCGCGTTACCGAATCGAGTTCGTTCTGGCTGAATTTCCGCGCCGCAAAAACTTTGCCGACCGCCGCGCCGCCCGCGCCCGTCCAATTTTCCTGCGCTTCGGGGCGGGCGTTGCTGTTGCCCTTCAAATTGGCGTTCGCGTCGGCGACTTCTTTTTTCCGCGCCAGATTTTCCCACGCCGAACGAAAGCTTTGGACGGCTTCCTCGCTGCGTTTCGATTCAAAAGTGAACGTCGGCTGCACGCCTTCCCGCGCCGACTGCCGGATTTTTTCCGTTTCTTCCGCGTCGGTGGCGGAAATATCGGCGGGCGAAATGATGCTTTCGCGGGCGATGTCGCCTTCCTGATATTGTTCGGCGACAGTGCGCCAAAACGGATTGTGAATCAAAACAGTCGTCAGCAGACAGAGAATCGCAAAACCGAGCCAGAACCTTTGACCGCCGGACAGACTTTCAAACGGACGCGCCGCGTATTTTTCAATCGTTCGGCGCATCTGCGTCAAAGGCGTTGCCAAATCTTGCAGACGTTTGCTCATCTTTCAGGTTTCAGGTTTCAGGTTTCAGGTTTCAGGTCTAATGCGCGTAACCGCTTTGAACTTGAAATTCAGAATCTTGAACTCTGACAATTTCTCCGATTTTATCAATTAAGGGTTTTAATGTTTTGGAGTGAATAGCTGAAATTGCCACGCTTTCGCTGTCTTTGTCAAGCCTGATTTGCCTTTGCAGAGCTTCGAGCGAAATTTCATCGAGCAAATCGGCTTTGTTCAGAACGATTAAACGCGGGATTTCGTTTAGTTCGAGGTCGGTTAAAATCTTGTCAACCGATTCGATTTGCGCCAATGCCTGCGGACTCGAAGCGTCAACGACGTGAACGAGCAAATCGCTGTCGGCAATTTCTTCGAGCGTGGCGCGAAAAGCGGCGACGAGCGTTTCCGGCAAATCGCGGATAAATCCGACCGTATCGTTGATGATAATTTCCTGCTCGATTGGCAGCCGCAAACGGCGCGATGTCGGGTCTAAGGTGGCAAACATTTTCTTTTCAGTATAAACTTTGCTCTGCGTTAAAGTGTTGAGCAAAGTAGATTTGCCCGCGTTCGTGTAACCGACTAAAGAGATAATCGGCACATTTTTTCGCAGTCTTTCCTTGCGCCGCTGCTGTCTTTGTTTGCGAAGATTTTCGACCTGTTTTTCGAGATGTGTAATTTTATCGCGCACCCGCCGCCGGTCGGTTTCGAGTTTCGTTTCACCCGGACCGCGCCCGCCGATGCCGCCCGCCAGCCGCGAAAACGCCGGATTTTGCCCTTGCCCCAAACGCGGCAGCAGATATTTTAACTGCGCTAATTCGACTTGCAGTTTCCCTTCGCTCGATTGGGCGCGTTGGGCGAAAATGTCTAAAATCAATTGCGGTCGGTCAATGACTTTTAATTCGGTCGCTTCGGAAAGCGATTTGACCTGCGCGGGCGAAAGTTCCGCGTCGAAAACAATTAAATCCGCGCCCAAACGCATCGCCCGAATCAATAACTCTTCCAATTTTCCTTTTCCCAAAACCGTCTTCGGGTCAATTTTCGGACGGCGTTGGATAATTTTATCAAGCACAATCACGTCCGCCGACAGCGCGAGTTCTTCGAGTTCGCTCATCGTTTCTTCGGCTTCGGAAAGATACCCGTCGGTTACGCCGACTAAAATCACGCGGTCGCGGTTCGTCTGCCGGTTTCGCGCCGTCAAACGATTTCGCGCCATTTCGGTTTCGAGCGAATTTATCAAACCGATAAAATTCGTGTCGAGATGTGCGGGAATGTTCGGCTCTAAAAATTCGTAAGGCAGCGATTGGCTTTCGGTTTCCAGCTTTTCGGCGGTCGTCGGCAAAAGATGCGCTGAATAGACGTTGTTCGGCAAACCCGTTTCCTTATCAACCTGAATCGTCGCCATCAAATCGAGCCGCAGCAATGCCAAATCGGTCAAATCGTCCTGCGTCAACTTCTCGCCGGAAAGCTGCGTGTGAACGCATCGCAAACCGCGAAATCTGTCAGCCGAAACGCGGGCGCGTCCGAAATCCGGCATCTCGATACGTTTCGCCGTGCCGACCATCACATATTCGACTTGTCCTTTGCGATTGATGAGAACGCCGATTTGCCGTCCGGTCTCAAAAGATATTTCCGTCATTTGCCGCGCCAGTTCCGGCGAGACGATTTGTTCAGGAGCGACGCGCCGCGTTCCCAAACGCTCGATGCGCCGCAGTTGATTTTGTTTTAACCCTTGCGTAAAGCCTTGAATGTTACTGATAAAGCTAAAAACCTCCGACAAAATAATCAAATTATAACATAATTTAAGATGCAAAATTTGCTATTAAAATAATCAATGAAACAATTCGCCGCCGTAGATGCGCGATAAACCTTGTCCTTTGATTCCCCAACGAAGATTCAAAACTGCCGCCACATCGCCGCCGTTTTGAAAATAGCGCAGGTTTATTTTATGAAAACCTTTCGCCAGCGGAACGATGTTCGCGTTCGTTTGTTTCGTTGCACTTTTTCCCGCGTTAATAACAATTTCATCGCCGATTTGCAAAACCGCGCCGCCCGTAGATTCGACTTGAAATTCGTAAATCGCATCTTCCGGCGCGTAAATATAACCGTCAAACGCCGCGCCGAAAGCGTCTTTCAGTTTATTCGTTTTTTCCGCCAATTGCGTAAGTTGGATTGATTTCGATTCGCGCGTTTCGGTCGGCGCGGCTGAATCGAAATCTTTCGCGCTTTTGAGTTCGCTTTTGTAAAATTTCAGATTCGCGCCTTGTTTTTTGTCGGTCGGTTCGGAAACTGCGGCGAGAGGCTTGCGCCCCAGAAAAGTTGCCGCATAAGTTACGCTTTTTCTGCCGGTCGGCAGCACGACGATAGTTTTCAAATCCATTCTCTCCTTTGCTTTGACAGTAAATTCAATCGGGTCAAAATATAGATTGGATTTTTCGGTCGGCTCACTTCCGTCCAATGTGTAAAAGATTTTGCTGTTTGGTATCGGAGGAAAAAGAAGAAGTTTGGCACTGCAAGTTTCACATTCATCTTTACGAAGAAAACCGTTTTGCAAATTAATAGGTTCGGGAATTCGATAGTTGACGTTTTGCTTATCAAGTCGCGGATAATGATTTGAAAGCCGCCGTCGAAAGTCATTAAAGTTCTTCGATTCGAGCGGCGACCAATTAACTTCCGCCAACGCCAGCATTCGCGGAAACACCATATATTCAACCGCTTCCGGCGTTTTCATATACTCCGTCCAGACGTTCGCCTGGGCGCCCAAAATATATTTTGCTTCGTCCGCCGACAACTCTTTCGGAATCGGATTATACGAATAAACTTTTTCGAGCGTGATGTAACTTCCGATGTTCAGCGGTTCATATCGCGGGTCGCCCTGACCGTAATCAAAATATAAAAAAGTGTTCGGAGTCATAATGACATCGTGTTTCGCCTTCGCCGATTCGATGCCGCCTTTTTCGCCGCGCCAGGACATAATCGTCGCGTTCGGCGCGATGCCGCCTTCCAAAATCTCGTCCCAGCCGATGATTTTCCTGCCTTTGGAATTGATAAATTTTTCTATTCGGCGAATAAAATAACTCTGAACTTCGTGTTCGTCCTTCAAATTTTCTTTGGCTTTTAATTCCTGCACGAACGCCGATTCTTTCCAGAAATCCTTCAAAACTTCATCGCCGCCGATGTGAATATACGGTGAACCGGGAAACAGCGCGATGGTTTCGCTCAAAACGTCTTCAAGGAACTGAAAAGTTTTGTCGGTCGGGCAGAAAACTTCCTTGAAAATTCCCCACGTCGTCTGCACTTTGTAATCGTAATTTTCCTTGCAGCCGAGTTCGGGATAAGCGGCGAGCGCGGCAGAAGAATGTCCGGGCAGTTCGATTTCGGGAATGACGTTTATTTTCCGCGCTTTAGCATACGCGACCACATCTTTGATTTGCTCCTGCGTGTAGAAACCGCTCACCGGAACACCGTCACCGATATACGGCTGTAAGTTTCTTTCCTTAACGCTTTCCGTTCGTTTCGAGCCGATTTCCGTCAGTTTCGGATATTTTTTGATTTCAATTCGCCAGCCTTGGTCTTCGGTCAGATGCCAGTGAAATTGATTAAATTTATACTGCGCCATCAAATCAATATATTTTTTGACGAATTCGACCGGCATAAAATGTCTGCCGACATCGAGGTGCATTCCGCGATATTGAAAGCGCGGCTGGTCGAAAATCAAGACCGCGGGGATTGTCGCGCTGTCTTTGAACTCAAGCGGCAACATTTGAAGCAAACTTTGCAGCGCGTAAAAACGTCCCGCGCCGATGCCGTCCATTTTTATCCAGTTTTTTTCAACTCGCAGAAAATACGTTTCGTTTTTACCGATGGTGTTTGCCAAAACGGTTGAAGTCGGCAAAAAAGCGATAAAATTTTTGGTCGGCTCGCGTGCGGTAATTTTGAGTTTGAAGTTGTATTTTTTTTGTAAATAATCGTTAAAATTTTTTGCCAACCGCCGACCTTCTTCATCAGTTGCCGCGAGTTTGGTGTTTCGGTTTAACTCAAAATTTCCGTTTAGTCGCTCGACGGATTTCGGCTGCGGAATGATATTTAATTCGGATTTCTGCGCGAAACAAAACGATGCCGAAAGTGATAAAAGGAAAAGGGAAAAGATTAAAGTTTTCATAACGGAAATTTTTCAGCGGTAAATTTTGGGAAAAGAATCTTTTGCAAAGTTATAGCAGTTCGAGAAACCGTGTCAATTTTAACGACTGACAAATATACCGGAGCGATTGACAAAATAACGCGCCCGAAGTTCAGAGTCCACGCTTCAGCGTGTCTTTCCGCCCGCGAAGCGCGGCGGGAGCAAAGGGCGTTCCGCGTTTGAACTCAAAACTTGCGGCGGAGGCAAACTGAAGTTTGAACTCAAAACTTGTATTTGATAGTCAATTTTGACGGCTTCGATTAAACTGATAAAAATATCTCGGAAAATTGAATTTAACGATGCAGGCGCGAACACGGCGACAAAAAGAAGTTTTTGATTATATCAAACAGTATATCGAAGAATACGGCAGCGAGCCTTCCTATCAAATGATCGCGCGGCATTTCGGCGTGTCGTCGAAAGCCGGAATTGCGCGTCATATTAAAGCACTCGAAACGCAGGGTTTAATCAAACGGCGGCGCGAGAACGGCAGCTTTTGGCTGGATTTAGGGCAAGATGAATTGATCAGCAAAGTCATCTGCGAAATCGAATGGCTCGACGTTCCGAAAATCGAGGTTTTCGTCGAAGATTGGGAAAACGCGCCGCTGTTCGTGCCGCGATTTCTGCTCGGTTATCAGGAACCCGAACGCTTGCGGGCGTTTCGCGTCCCGGACGACGCGATGCGCGAGAAACACATTTGCGAAGGCGATGTCGCACTCATCGAAAAACGCTCGTATGCCCGCGACGGCAGCATCGTTGTCGCTTTGATTGAAAATAAACGAATCGCTTTCAATCAATTTTTTCGCGCGGGCGCATACGTCGAATTGCACTCCGCCAACGAAGTTTATGAAACGATAAAACTTCCGGCGAATAAAATCGAGATTCTCGGCGTTTATCGAGGCTTGCTCAGACCGCTGGCTTGAATGATTCGGTCAAAAATTGCGGGCAGTAAAATACAAGAGTAATACTCAAGAATTTTGTCGGCGAGCGAACGCCTGGCGATTCGGAATTTTATAGTGGATTTGAAATTAATGTCAGATTTCAAAAGTTTCGGAGTTCCAACTTCGGTTATAACTCCGAAACTTTTGATGCTAACGATTGTAAATCGAACCGCGCCGCTCGCGTAAAAAACCGCCGTTTCTGCCGGATAAAACGCTTCGGATTT
This sequence comes from Pyrinomonadaceae bacterium, assembly GCA_026786155.1. Classification (GTDB taxonomy): domain Bacteria; phylum Acidobacteriota; class Blastocatellia; order Pyrinomonadales; family Pyrinomonadaceae. The sequence continues at coordinate 1,081 of JAJAYR010000332.1, read as the reverse complement.
CGGCGACGACGGCGAGCGCGATTTCTTCGGGCGTGTCCGCGCCGATGTCCAAGCCGATGGGCGCGTGCAGCCGTTTTAATTGTTTGTCAGTAAAGTTCCCGCCTATTTCTTCCAACAATTTTTCCGTGCGCTTTTTCGGACCTAACGCGCCGACGTAGAGACATTTTGAACGCAGCAGTCGGCGCAGAATATCGCGGTCGCGGTCGTAATTATGCGTCATTATGACGGCGACGGAATTTTCGTCGGCAAACAAATTTTCGTCCAGATTTTCCGCCGAAGCGACGATAATCTCGTCGGCTTCAGGAATTCTTTCGGCGTTATTATAGGCGGCGCGGTGGTCAATGACCGACACGCGCCAACCGAGATTTTTAGCGAAGCGAATGAGCGGCAAAGCATCGAATCCCGCGCCGAAAAGAAGAAGTTGCAGCGGCGGATTGATGACTTCAGTAAATACTTCGCCAAACTCGAAAGTTTCCAGCGTCGGCGTTTGGTCGGCGAACGCGCGGCGAACGGAATTATTAATTACAGACATCGCTTCGCGTTCAAAATCGCTGAAGACCACGCCGGAATCGTCGAAAAACAAGCGTGCGCCGATTGGCAAATCCGGCTGCGTCGTCTGGATTAGAGTGGCGACGGCAAACGCCGACCGCTCTTTTAGATTGTCCGCCGCGTGAAAGACAAAATTATTCGCGCTCGTTACCGATTCGAGCAGAATGCGGACGATGCCGCGACAACCCATTCCCAGACCGAAAACCGAATTTTCATCGGCGGTCGTGTCGTAAGTGATAACCGTCGCCGTGCCGGTTTCCAAAACCTTTTTGGCGCGTTCCAAAACGTCGGCTTCCAGGCAGCCGCCCGAAACCGTGCCGATGCTTTTGCCTTTTGCGTCAATCAGCATCCGCGCTCCCGGTCGGCGATAGCCCGAACCGACGACATCAACCACCGTCGCCAAAATCGCTTTTTCGTTTTCATTAAACTGCGAGATTTTTTTGAGAATTTCTTGAAGTTCCTTCATCAGTAAGTCGAAAGTCCACACTAGAGAGAAGAGAGAGAGGCACCGTTTTTACTAAAAAAAAAGCCC
>JAJAYR010000331.1 GCA_026786155.1 Pyrinomonadaceae bacterium | reverse complement strand
TTTGGTGGCGATGATTGAAGCCGCCGACGCGATGGTCAAAACGGCGAATGTAACGCTTGTCGGTTACGAAAAAATTGACGCGGGATTGGTAACGGCGATTGTGCGCGGCGAAGTCGGCGCGGTCAAAGCGGCGGTCGAAGCGGGCGCGGCTGCCGGTCGGCGCGTCGGCACGGTCGTTGCCGTTCACGTTATTCCGCGCCCGCATTCGGAAGTCGCCGACGGCATTCCGGTCATCGAAACCGGGGAGACGACGCGGAAGAAGATTTCGGGTTCTGTGCCGGGGAAACGGTAGGCAGTTGGCAGTTGGCGGAAGGCGGAAGGCAGTTGGCGGACTTCTTGTTTAGTTGATTGGTTTATTTTTGGGTTGGGTTAAATATGGGCGGGCATAAAGATTTGAAGGTTTTTCAGATGGCGTATCGGTTGGCGATGGAGATTTTTCATTTGACGAGAAATTTTCCGCCTGAAGAACGCTATTCGCTGACCGACCAGATTCGCCGTTCTTCGCGCAGCGTCGCCGCTAATATCGCTGAAGGTTTTCGTAAAAGACAATATCCGAAAATGTTCGTCAGCAAACTTTCCGACTCGGACGGCGAAGCGACGGAAACGCAGGTTTGGCTGGAATTTTCCAAAGACTGCGGCTATCTCTCGAATGAAATTTGCCAAAGATTATTAGACGAATATGAACAAGTCGGAAGAATGCTCGGAAGTATGATGCAATATCCCGAAAAATTCTCACCGCGATAAACAAATCTGCCAACTGCTTCCCGCCAACTGCCAACTGCCTTCTGCCTTCCGCCTTCCGCCAACTGCCTACTTAGTCTTAGGTTTCTGTCCCTGCAAAACCGGCGCGGAATTAGCTCCGAGGGCTTTTCGACTGGAGCGCGTAACGGCGATTCGCTTTTGTTTGTTCGGTCCGTCGGCGACGGCGACTTTGTTATTTCGGACGCTGCCGTCCTGTTTGTCGTTGGTCGGTTCATAGCTGATTAAATACTGTGTTCGCAGTTCGGAGGCGATGTTCGCGGCGATGCCGTTCAGTTCGCTGATGTCGTTCGGGAAATATGATTTGCCGCCGGTTTCCGTCGCTAACCTTTCGAGAAACGATTTGGCTTTGCTCTGCGGACTTTTGCTGATAAGTCCACCTTCCTTGTCCAAATCATTAACAAATCCGATGACGAAAATCTGCACGTCCGTTTCTTTCAGCGAATCGAAAAGCTGTTTTTCGTTGTAAAAGCTGTCGCGGTCTTCGCCGTCCGAAATGAGAATCAAAGCGCGGCGTTTGCGGTCGTCCTGCCGAGTTTTTTCGTATTCCGTAACCCGTTCCGCCGCCAGGTAAACCGCGTCAATAATCGCCGTTTTGCCGCCGTCAACGTGGAAATCTTCGAGCGCGTCGTTGAGGAGATTTTTGTCCGGCGTGAAATCCTGCAAAATCTCGATTTTCTCCGAACTGATAAAACGAATGACGCTCGTTTCGTCATCCGGGCGATTGGTGGCGACGATGATTTTACTCGCCTCGATAATTTTATCAAGCTGAAAACGCAAGGAGCCGGAATTATCAACGACTAAAGAATAATTGGTCGGAACTTCCGCTTTGGTGAAAAACTCAATCGGCTGAACGGCGTTATCTTCGTAAATCTTAAAATCTTCCTGCTTGAGCGTCCCAATTGAACGGTTGTTGCGGTCAACGACGCGAACACTCAGGTTGACGAGTTCCGTTTTGATGTTAATTTCTCCGCCGTCATCTTCAATCACCGGCGAAGCGGTCGGCGCGGGTTTGGGTGTCGGAGTTGGCGTAACGGTCGGTGTGGGCGTTTGGCGCGGGCGGGAAGGTTGGACGGCTGGCTGCGTCGTCTGCGCGTCGGCAATCGAAAAATTGTGAAAAGCGGCAACCGCCGACAGGCAGAGCGTCAAGACCAATAAGTCAGTAAATTTTCTATTCATCATTTCCGGCAAAAATAAAAATTATTTTAAGTTCGTGTTCGGCGAAGCGTAATAGCCTTCTCGTGTGCGAACCGTTAGACGCGAAATGCCGCGCGGAGGTTTGACCTTAGTTTTGACTTTGCGCCATTTGCCGTCGGGCGTAAAATTTTTCGGCGTGAAGCCGACTGAATACTGATGGCGCAGTTCAAGCGCGATGCGTTCAAAAATTTCATCCATTTCGATGTCGGTCTGCGGATAGAAAGATTTGCCGCCGGTAACGGAAGCCAATTCGTCGAGAAACGCCTGTCCCTGCATTCCAGCCATACTGCCCGCATCGCCGCCGTCGGTAATGCCGACGGCGTAAACCGTCACGTCGGATTCTTTCAGCAAACGGCGCACTTCGCCGAAATTATAACGCGAGGCGTTGTCCTGCCCGTCGCTGATAATCAGCATCGCTTTTTTCTGCCGCGTCCCGCGCGTGACGCGCTCGACACCGAGATAAGCGGCATCGTAAAGGGCGGTGCTGTCTTTCGGCTTCACCATCGTTAATTTTTCGAGAACCGCTTCGCCGTCGCGCGTCCGGTCGAGCAGCAGTTGAGCGCGGCTGTCAAAAGCGATTAGAAAATACTCGTCCGACGGATGGCTGGTGTTGATAAACCTCGCC
>JAJAYR010000330.1 GCA_026786155.1 Pyrinomonadaceae bacterium | reverse complement strand
GGATTGACGGTTCTGGTCAGCCAACTTTCGACGACCGCATCAACATCGAGCGCGAGCGTAAAATCCTCGGCATCTAAAATTTGGAGTTCTTCGGAAGTTGTCACAAACGAATTTTAGATGAGATTTTCCTAAAAATCAAGATTACACATTTTGCCTGAATGTGTAGTCAAAAAGTAAAATCATTAGAAATGCGTCCGATTATTGAAATGTTATAATTTATTGTCGTGTCGAGCATTGGATGGGTCAAGCATATTTATACCTAATTTATGTCGAAAGAAATACCGCAATCAAATTCAGAACCGCGAGCGCGCAAAATTCGCGTCAATCTCCGACTGCGCCGCGCCGCTATTTTATTTATAAAAATCGTTTCGGCGGAATAATTACGCTGAAAAAATACATTCAAACTTTGGATGATTTGGGATTCAATAAAAATCTGGTTTTTAAGTCTCGGTGAAAACTACGGCGTTAATCCGCTGATTTTCGGGGCGATTTACGTCGGCGCGATTCCGTTTTTTTCGCTGTCGGTCGCGTGGGTAATTAGGAATTACCGGCAAGGTAAATCAATCGTTTTGCCGACGATTGCCGCGCTGCTTTTCCTTGTTTCCGCTTATATTTATTTGATATTCGCCGGGAGGAATGTTCCGTTCTGGGTTTACGGGATTGTAATTTTGCTGATAATTATCGGCGCGTATTCGACCGTTAAAAAAATTCGGACGCAGGTTAAAGTCAAAAAAGACGGTGAAAAAACGGGCGAGGGAAAAATGAACGACGGGAAAAAGAATGAAATTTACGATTTAATCGTTATCGGCGGCGGTTCGGCGGGACTCGTCGCGGCGGGCGGCGCGGGCGTTTTAGGCGCGCGCGTCGCTTTAATTGAGAAAAACGCGCTCGGCGGCGATTGTCTTTACACGGGCTGCGTGCCGTCGAAAACGCTGATTAAATCGGCGCGTTTCGCGCATCAGGCGCGGGCGGCGAAAGACTACGGCTTTCAGGATTTAAAGCCGAAATTTCTTGGCGACTCTTTCGCTTCGATTACGAATCGCGTCCATAACGTCATCGAAATCATTGAACATCACGACGCGCCGGAAGTTTTCGAGAAAATGGGAGTTGAAGTTGTTTTTGGCACCCCGCGATTTTTGAATCCGAATGAAATCGAAGTTTTGCTGAAAGATTCGCCTGAAAAGCGCGTGATGCGTGCCAAAAGATTTTGCATCTCGACCGGTTCGCGCCCGTTCGTGCCGCCGATTGAAGGCTTGAAAGATGTCGGCTTTATCACGAATGAAGAAGTTTTTCATTTAAAAGAATTGCCCAAACGTCTGGTAGTTCTCGGCGGCGGCGCAATCGGCGCGGAAATCGGACAATCGTTTGCCAGATTCGGCTCGAAAGTTACGATGGTCGAGATGGGCGAGCGGATTCTCGTCAAAGAAGACGCGGAAGTATCCACGCTGATGGAAAAACTTTTCCGCGAGGAAGGTTTAGAAATTCTGACGAAAACCAAGGCGGTCAAAATTCACAAAGCGAGCGACGGCGCGAAAATCGTCACTTGCGAAGCGGACGGCAAAACTTTTGAAATCGAAGCGGACGAAATTCTCGCGGCAACCGGACGAACGCCGAATACCGACGGTTTGGACCTCGAAAAAGTGGGCGTTGAATTCGATAAAAAGCAAATAAAAACCGATGATAATCTGCAAACTTCCCAAAAGCACATCTTCGCGGCAGGCGACGTAACCGGGCATTTTCAGTTCACGCATATGGCGGATTACGAAGCGCAAGTCGTCATTCAAAACGCATTTGTGCCGTTTCCGTTTAAGAAAAAAACCGATTTTCGCGTCGTTCCCTGGGCGACTTTTACCGAACCGGAAATCGGGCGCGTCGGGATGACCGAAAAAGAAGCGCAGGAAAAATTCGGCGGCGAAAAAGTGAAAGTCTATAAAGTCAATTTCACCGAAAACGACCGCGCCCAAGCCGAAAGCGCGACGGAAGGTTTTGCCAAGATCGTCGCCTATAAAGGCGTAATCGTCGGCGCGACGCTCGTCGGCGAACACGCCGGAGAATTGATTCACGAATTCGTCTGGGCGATCAAGGAAAATTTAAAAGTCTCGGATTTGAACAAAATTATTCGCGTTTATCCGACGCTGGCGAAAATCACGCAAGCCGTCGGAACGGAAGCGACGCTGGAAAATCTGAAATCGCCGTTCGTGCAGAAATGGTTCGCCCGATACTTAAAAATCTGGCGTTAAAGTTTATATTCCGGTGAAAGTTTCATCTTCAGGCGGGTTCTTTTTGTTTTGAAAAATTGTTTGTCAACGACTAAAAAATCGAGGTAGTGTCCTAATCTTGAGGTGCTATACTTAGTTTTTATGTCAAAAACGACCCTTTTTGAGAAAATTTAGAATTAGTGAACAGAGCAGAACTAAATATGCTATATAAAAATTTGTTTTTATTAGGTTTATTATTTCTAATGACGCAAACTAACTGTAACAGTAACGCTGTTAATGGTCGGGGACCCCTTTACAGCATTAGCCAAGTATCAGTTGGTCAATACAGTATTTACTTCAAAAAAGAGATTAGAGGCAGGAATTATGAAGGTC
>JAJAYR010000329.1 GCA_026786155.1 Pyrinomonadaceae bacterium | reverse complement strand
CTGTCAATTGACTGCGCGACGCGGAAATCGTCTTTGCCGAAACGAACCTTCGTCGCCGCCAAAGCACCTGAATTATCGCCGCGTCCTTCAACTTCTAAATTCAAACCGCGAACGATTCCATTGGTTGCAATCGTGTCGCCGCCGCCGAAAAATCCGCCTTTGGTTTTGATGCTGGTGTTGGAACTCAACACGACATTGGTGTCCACGCCGACCGTATCACGAACCGTGAAACTGCTGTCGTCCTTGGAAACTACCACGCCTTTAATTTTGTATTTCTGTCCGCTCGTTAAACTGCGGGTTTGGGCATCTTGTGCCAAGAGACTGGTTACGCCTACCAATAAAGCTAGAACTAGTGCCGGGAATTTTTTTAACATATAATTTTGACTCCTTATGATTAGAATTGGATTTAGCCTGCTAATTTTTGACGTTTATCAAACGGGTTGGGTTGTCGGGAAAGTTGCTCTACTATTTTCTCGATTGCTTAAAATGATAGTAAAACTTTCGCTACTTATCACTCGTTGAATAATCGCACACTTTTAATCAGGTTTTCAATAGAAAAGTTTAACTAACAAGAATCGTGCCGGAAAAACCGTGGTCAAACTGTTTTATCCGACCTAAAAGTTGATGACGTTTGAAGTTAGGTGTGAAAAATAAAAAATAGAAATTTTGTCGAGCGTAATGTTTCAGACAGACAAAGCGTTCGCAATGCGGACAGCTTTTTCGGAAACTGTCCGCATTAGATTCATAAAACAGTTTATTTACAGATTAAACTGAGTTTTTTCCAAATATTCCTTCATAAACGACAGAAATCTTTCGGCATCCGCGCCGTCAACGACGCGATGATCATACGTCAGCGCGAAATACGCCATCGAACGAATCGCAATCACATCGTCGCCGTCATCGGTCGTGATAACTTTCGGGCGTTTTTCAATCGTCCCGACGCAGAGAATTGCCACTTGCGGCTGATTGATAATCGGCGTTCCGAAGAGTCCGCCGAAAACGCCCGGATTCGTAATCGTAAATGTGCCGCCCGAAACTTCGTCCGGCATCAGCTTTTTCGTGCGGGCGCGGTCGGCTAAATCGTTCGCCGTCAACGCTAAACCGGATAATGAAAGCGTGTCGGCGCGTTTGATGACCGGAACAATCAAACCCCAATCGAGTGCAACCGCCATTCCGAGATTGACATCGCCTTTATAAATTATCTGCTCGCCTGCAACCTGCGAATTGACAACCGGAAACTTTCGCAGAGCGTTCGTAACGGCTTGAAAAATAAACGGCATAAACGACAGCTTCGTGCCGTAGCGCGAAGCAAATTCCGCTTTGTTTTTATCGCGGAACTTCGCCACCTGCGTCATATCAATTTCATAAACGCTCGTTACGTGCGCCGAAGTCTGTTTCGAGAACGTCATATGTTCGGCGATTTTCTTCCGCATCAACGACATCGGTTCGACTCTATCGCCGACCGCCGAAGCGATTGGCGGCGCGACATAAGCGGCTTTCGGAGCAGTTTGAACTTGCGGCGCGGCGGTTGGCGCGGAAAATGCTTTTGCCGTTCCGAGGTTCGCCAACAAATCTTGCGGGCGAATTGCCGCGCCCGATTCGATAAAATTCAAAATGTCTTTTTTCGTCACGCGCCCGCTCATTCCCGAACCTTCGATGCGGGAAATATCAACATTATGTTCTTTGGCGATGTTGCGAACCAGCGGCGACGATTTCGTTTTCCGCAAATCTTCCAGAGACATTTCGCCGTTTGATGCGCCGTTCGCCGCTTGACCGTTAAAGGATTTCTGCGCGTCTTCAATCGCTTCGGGACGCTGATAATCGTAGCTTCTGCCTTCGGTTTCCTGAATTTGCGATTGCTGACTTGAATTTGCCGTCTGCGCGATTGCCGCCGATGAAAAGTCCGCGCCCGTCGCTTCCGCAGTTCCTTCGACAGCTTGTTTCTGCGCGACCGAAGAAGTTTGACTGCCGACTGCCGACTGCCGACTGCCGACTGCCGACTGTTGACCGCCGACCGAACTGCCGACTAATCCGACAATCGAACCGACTTCGACCGTTTCGCCTTCCTGCACTCTGATTTCCAAAAGCGTTCCGGCTGACGGCGACGGCACTTCGGCATCAACTTTATCGGTGGAAATTTCCAGCAGCGGCTCGTCTTTTTCAATCGTATCGCCGACGGCTTTCAGCCATTTAGAAACCGTTCCTTCAGTAATTGATTCGCCCATTTGCGGCATCACCACTTCGGCGGCATCAGCAGAACTAGCCGAATTTGGTGGCGGCGCGGAAGTTTCCGGTGCGGTTTCCACAGCTTCGATTTGCGTTTCAAGCGGCGCGTCTTTGGTTTCTTCAAGTTTCGCGGCAACCGCTTGCACTTCTTCGACTTTCGGCGTTTCGGGTTGATTGCCATTCCCTGCCTGCCGACTGCCGACTGCGGTTTCGCCTTCTTCGCCGACAATGCCGACTGCCGTTCCGACTTCGACGGTTTCGCCTTCGTTCGCGCGGATTTCCAATAAAATTCCCGCCGCCGGACTCGGCACTTCCGCGTCAACTTTATCGGTCGAGATTTCTAATAAAGGCTCGTCCTTTTCGATTTTATCGCCGACGGCTTTGTGCCATTTGGAAACCGTGCCTTCAGTAATTGATTCGCCCATTTGCGGCATCACCACTTCGGCGGCAT
>JAJAYR010000328.1 GCA_026786155.1 Pyrinomonadaceae bacterium | reverse complement strand
GGTTTAGGTGTCGTCGGAAACTAAGTTTTAAACCGATGTTACGCAAAAATGCGGCTGTGCCGCCCGATGTGCGGAAAGGCATAGCCTTTACGTTGAGTTTATCCTAATTTTAGCGAGGCTGCGCCTCACGGTGGCGGCACAGCCGCAAAAATTAAGGGAATAACGACCGGAAAGGCAGAGCCTTTCCGCCCATCGGCGGGCAAAGCCCGAAAAAACATTCGCTGCGAAACATCAGTTTTAAAGACAAAAAATGGGAGCAGAAACGCTCCCGAAGTTTTTAGCTAAAAAATGTCAGCCAAAAATGAAAAAGAATCCTAAACCTAGACAGGTGAGCAGAAGTTTTGCGACATTTGCCCGCTGTTCTGAGTTCACGCTTCAGCGTGTCAACTCAGAACTTTTCAAAACACCTCGAAACTTCTGCTCACCTGTCTTATTAGTCCGTAAATTAAATTTTTGAGTGTTCAGAGTTCAAACTTTAGTTTGCATTCCGCCGCGCTGCGCTGGCGGAAACACGCTCAAGCGTGGACTCTAAACTTTTGCAAAACACTCGTAAATTTAATTTACGGATTACTTATTTTCTTAGGTGGTTGCCGCATTCGCCGAATCGCGCAAATCTCTGATTTTGTCGTGTGCCGTCATCACTTCATCGGCTTGTTTTTGAACGACCGTCTTCACATTTGCCGGAAGATTCTCCGCGAGCGCGTCTTTATATGCTTTTTTCGCTGAATCTTCGCCGCGTTCGACTTCGTTCAGAATTCCCGCTTCGTCTTTTCCGGTAACGAGTGATTTGATGTTTATCCAACTTCGGTGCAGTGCGCCAGCCGTGCTGGAAGTGGTTTCCGGGTCGCCGCCCATTTCTCTGACGAGGGCTTGCAGTTCACCCGCGTATCGGGCGCGTTGCTGACCGATTTCATAAAAAACCGATTTCAAACTGCTGCTTTCAATACCTTCCGCCGCTTGTTTGAATCCTTCCTGTCCGTCTTTACAGGTTTCAACCAAGCCATTAAGCGTCGAAATCACCCCGTCGTTTGAAACCGGTGTTGTTGACGCTGCATAGTTTTGGTCGGTAATATCGCGTGTTGCTTCGTAATCGTTAATCATATTTAAAATCTCCTTTTAACTTGAAATACTCGATTTTTCTGACTTACAGAATTTTAGAAAACAATCCGTGTGCCAAAAAAATTATCTCTTAAATAAAGCATTTTGCTAAATTCCAGAAAAAAGCCTGAAATATAACCAAACACTTTTTGTATCAAATTATTGCACTGCCGATTTTTGACGACTGCGAATGCCTTCGGCAAATTCTTCAATCATTGTTCGGTTAAAAGCCGGAATGTCATCAGGATTACGGCTGGTTATAAGTCCGTTATCAACGACGACTTCGGCATCAGTCCATTTCGCTCCGGCGTTTTCTAAATCTTTGCGAAGCGTCGGATACGAAGTCATTTCTCTGCCTTCGACGACTTCGGCGTTAATCAAAGTCCACGGCGCGTGGCAGATTGCCGCGACCGGCTTGCCCGCCTCGAAAAACGCTTTGACAAAAGCGATTGCCGCTTCGTCAACGCGCAGTTTGTCAGGATTCATCACGCCGCCGGGCAGTTGCAGCGCGTCGAAATCATCCGCGTTCGCCTCGCTGACCGTCAAATCAACTTTGATGGTTTTGCCCCAATCCGTTTCGTCCCAACCTTTAATTTCACCGCTTTTGAGCGAGATGACGGAAACCGTCGCGCCCGCTTCTTCCAAAGCCTTTTTCGGCTCGAAAAGCTCGCTTTGTTCAAATCCGTCGGTCGCCAGAATCGCCACTTTTTTTCCTGCTAATTTATTGTTCATAATTGCTCCCTGTTTAATCCTTGAAACTAAAAATAACAAAGCACGATTTCGCGTTTCGATACGATTCGTTTTTGTCACTCGGATAGTCTCAAAAACAACTTGTATGCCATAATTGGCGTATCCGAAAATTTGCAAAACTTTTATTGAAAACAGACGACGATTGAACGTATCTAGCCTTGTAAGCATTGACCGGAGATTTTATGCGAGCCTTCTGACAAAGGCGTGAAAGCCGTATTTCTTGCGATGAACTCAGACGAAAAGCACAACCAGCAATTGAACGAATTAGCCGACCGCAACGGTCTGGCGATAGTTACGGTTGACGAAAATTCGGTTGTCTTGAGCGAATCGAACAACAATTCGATGTGCCGGATTCTTTACGATTCGGCGGAATTTGCTCCGCATTGCGCGGAGTTTTGCGGAAAGGCTTTTGAATGGGCGCACGAAACCGGCGAAGCGGTCGAATATAAATGTTATGCGGGGTTAAATTGTATGGCTGTTCCAATGAAAAATAGAAAATCGGTAGCAATTATCGGGCGGGTATTTTTGAAGGCGGAAGATTATCGGCAGGCGACGACCCGCGCCGCGACCGGCGATTGGAAACAATTTCCAGTGAACCAATTTTTCGGCAACGCGCTGTTCAGCGGTGCGCCGGATGATTTGGGGAAATTGACGCGGGAAGTTCAGGCGACAGTCGGCGGAAGGCAGAAGGCGGAAGGCGGTCGGCAGTCGGCAGTTGGCAGTCAGCAGTTGGCGGAGAAAGTCCAAAATCCAAAATCTAAAATCCAAAATTCAAAAGTTGAAGAGCAGCAACCCAAGACTAAAGATCAAAAACTAACAATCGCCGAAACTGTCGAAAATCGAAAATCGAAAACTGAAAATCGAAAACCAAAAACCGAAAACCGAACGATGGAGGACTGGCGTTCGCTGTTCGGGTCGTTTTTGGAATCCGATTATAAACAGGCGTGTCTTTCGATTGCCGAATTTGTCGGGCAAATTTATTCGGTTTCGAGTCTGGCGTGGCTTGAACGGCGAGAAAATCGTTTGGAAACGGTTTTTGCCGGTGGCGATTTGGAAAATCGGGAAATCCAGTTGAGTATTTCGGCGGACGACGGGCGTTTGCTCGAAGCGGTGCGACGGAAAATGCCGCTCGAACTCCGGCGCGAACGGCAGAGCGCGGATGAAACCGTTGAACCGCCGACGATTTGGCTGTTTCCGTTTGCCGTCGGCGGCGAAGTGCAGAGCGCGTTGGTCGTCGGCGACAATTTGAATGATGAAACGAAAAAGCGGCAGATTGTGCGGTTTTGTCAAAAGATTGCCCCGCAACTGGAGATTCTGCGCCTTCGTGAACAGTTGTCGCGGCGCAGTTTGGTCGAACGCGCCGTCGAAAAATTTAATGATAGTTTGAAAAACATTGATTCGGAAGATTTCTGGTCGCATCTGATGAACGCTTCCGCCGAATTGATGCGAGCCGAGCGCAGTTCGCTGCTGATTTTCGACGAAAAATCGGAAAATTTTACGGCGAAGGCGGCGACCGGAATCAAGGCGGATTTTATTAAAAGAGAAAAGGAAAATCTGGGCGGGCGCGTGGCGAAAAATGTTTTGAGCGGCGGGAAAGCCGTCGTCGTCGCCGATGTCAATAAAATCGGTTTGCAGTCCGCGCCGCCGGATTGGCTTTATAAATCCGCTTCGTTTATCAGTTACCCGATTTCAATCGGGACGCGCAAAATCGGCGTTTTGAATTTGACCGATAAAGCCGACGGGAAAAGTTACGACGACGCGGATGTCAAACTGCTCGACGCGGTGATGCCGTCGCTCGCCGTGATGATTGACCGCGCCGATTTGAAGCATCAGGCGGGCGAATTCAAACAGCTTTCCGTAACCGACGCGCTGACCGGATTGCTGAATCGAAGATATTTGGAAGAACGCCTGATTGAAGAAATCAAACGCTCGAACCGGCACGGTTTTCCGATGAGTTTTCTGATGATTGACGTGGACGAATTCAAGTCTTATAACGACAATTTCGGACACACGGAAGGCGACAAGGCATTGCAAATGGTCGGCGGCTGCTTGAAGGAAACGCTGCGCGGCGCGGACGTGGCGGCGCGTTACGGCGGCGAAGAATTCTCGATTCTGCTGCCGCAAACCAATTCGGCGGAGGCGGAAGTCATCGCCGAGCGCGTTCGTGAACGGGTTGAAATGCGATGTTTTCCGAACCGGCAAATTACTATCAGCATCGGCATTGCGAGTTGTTCGTTAAGTTTGAATTCGCCGCGGGATTTGATTTCGGCGGCGGACAAAGCCCTTTACGAAGCGAAACGAAAAGGCAGAAATAACGTGCAGGTTTATGAAAATCTGCAAAATAATTGAAGCCGGTGCGTAATTAAGTCGTTTGAAATTAGAATTTAACCATTCGGAATAGATGATAACTGATAGCTGACAGATGATAGATGCAGCGACGAATTCAATCTATCATCTATTCCGAATGGTTAAATTCTAATTTCAAACGACTTAATTACGCACAGACTTCAATTATTTTGCAGATTTTCATAAACCTGCACGTTATTT
>JAJAYR010000327.1 GCA_026786155.1 Pyrinomonadaceae bacterium | reverse complement strand
GATGTGCTTTACTGATTTGTCTGATTCGACGCGCCCATATTAAAACCCGCGATGCTCTCGCACGAATGTTTATCAGGCGAATTGCCAAATTGCCCCAAAACGGCAAAGATGCACTTCAGGCAATTCAAATTAAACACCTGGAGAAAAGCGAAAGACTGGTGACGATTTTTTCGGGAGTTCTACAAACGGTTGATTTGGAGCAATCAGATGCGGTTGTCGGACAAAGCCTCCGAAACATTCTCGGCAATCACAATATTCCGGCACTGCTCGAAGACTGTGAACAACTCGAAGCCTTTCACGGCAATAACTATTTTCCGCTGCTCTGGAAATTCTACCGCAGTCACCGCAGCGCGTTATTTCGCTTGATTACAGCACTTGAATTCAAATCAACCAGCCGGGACGATTCGATGCAGTCCGCGCTTGAATTTCTGACTGCCAATGAAAATCGGCGCGGCGACTATTTGGAAGCTACTTGTGATTTGTCGTTCGCCGAAGAGAAATGGCAAAATCTTGTTCTCAAAATGATTGACGAGCGCCCCTTTTATGACCGTAAGTTGTTTGAAGTTTGTGTTTTCTCCCATCTGGCGCAGGAACTCAAATCGGGCGACATTGCCGTGATTGATTCGGAAGAATACGGCGATTACCGCGACGGTCTGCTTGATTGGCAGGACTGTAAATCCTTGGTTGAGGAATATTGCACCGAAGTCGAATTGCCTGCAGCCGCTTCCGGGTTTGTTGCCCGATTAAAGGAGGAACTTTCAACCGTCGCTGATGAGATTGACAAAAGTTACCCGAAAAACTCGGCTTTATCAATTGACGAGAAAGGCACATTAGTCTTAAAAAAGGGTGAAAAGAAGGAAACCTCGGTAACTGCTAAAAAACTGGAAGACGCTATTCTGGCGCGAATGCCGGAACGCAATCTTTTGGACATTCTTTCAAATGTGCAGTTTCACACCGGATGGACAAGGCATTTCGGACCGCTGTCCGGCTCCGACCCGAAACTGACGCGCCCGGTCGAACGCTATCTGCTGACGCTTTTTACTTACGGCTGCAATCTAGGTCCGACGCAAGCCGCCCGTCATATGCGCGGCATCGTTTCCGGTCATATGCTTTCCTTTGTCAACCGCCGCCATATCAACACTAAAAAACTCGATGCCGGACTGGTTGATCTGTTGGACAGTTATCATCTGTTTCGATTGCCGAAATTCTGGGGCGACGGCACTCACGCCTCCGCCGACGGCACGAAATACGATTTGAGCGAACAAAATCTGATGGCGGAGTATCACATCCGTTACGGCGGCTACGGCGGCATCGCCTATCATCACGTTTCAGATTTGTATGTCGCGCTCTTTTCACATTTTATCAGCTGCGGAATCTGGGAAGCCGTTTATATTATTGGTTCTACCGCGAATTTAATGGAAAGTGCTAAAATTGGCAAATGTTTACTGAACAACTTTTCGAGTTGCTGTTAGATTTCGGGGATGAATCGGTGGTTAAAACAGTAGAAACCGATTTTGAACTGAATGAGGTTGATATTTTTGTGGAGTATTTTTCAACCAAAAGTAGCTTAAAGGTCTATGATTATGCTCCAATGAGGCGGTGGCGACACTTGGATACAATGCAGTTTCAGACTTTTATCAACTGTCGTCTGCCGCGCATCGAAAGGGCGAACGGGCGGATTGAAACGGTCAAACCGAGTTGGGCGGACAAACACAATCGGCACAGTTATTTATTTGAGAGTGCGGTTATTAGCTTGTTAATGGCGACCCAGAATCAGAGTAGGGCGGCGCAGTTGATGAGATGTTTATTTGATTTGATGAATCGGATTATGCACGGAGCAACGCGGCGCGGGATGGAACGGTGGAAGGAGTCGAAAGAGGTGATCGAGCATCTGAGTCTGGATGAGAAAGCATTTCAAAAAGGACATCATTACGCCAGTGTGTTGAGCGAACCGATGAGTGGAAAGGTCTTGGAAGTGGTCGAGCATCGAACCACTGAAGCCTGTCGAACATTATTAAATAACGCCTTGAGCGAGGAAGAGCGGAGCCAGGTCAAGACGCTCAGTATCGATATGTGGGAGGCATTTCTGAGTGTCGGCAAAGAAAAACTGCCCAACGCGAAGATCGTTCACGACCGCTTTCACCTCATCAAATATCTGAATGAAGCGATTGATCAAGTGCGCCGAAGAGAAGTCAAAGAACACGCCGAGTTGAAGGATTCGCGCTATGCGCTGTTGAAAAACGAAGAGCATCTAACCACCAAGCAACGGCTTAAATTTGAAGCCATCAGAGCGGCGAATTTTGAGGTCGGCAAAGCGTGGCAAGCCCGCGAAAACTTTAAGAAAAGCTGCGGCAATCGAAGAGCCGAAGAAGCCGAAATGATCTTTGCCGAATGGCGCCCAGCCGTCAAAGAAAGCGGAGTCAAAGAAGTTATCAAGGTGGCGGAGATGTTTGCCAATCATCTGTCGGGAGTCATCAATGCGATGACGACAAGATTCAATAACGCGATGGCAGAACGCTTAAACGGCAAAATCCAGTTGCTCAAAGCAATCGGGCGCGGCTATCGAAAGTTTGCCAACTTTAGAAGTGCGATACTTTTCTTTTATGGAAAACTTGACTTGTTTCCACTAAATTCGCGGTAGAACCAAAATTATAATTGAAACAACCGCCATCATCACGAAAAATAGTCCTTTAGGAATACATTCAAATCCCTTCGAGTCAGCCCAGGTTTTTCTCGCCGATTGTTCTTGTGAAGCTAATCCTTCCAAAACTTGTGAAGGAATAAAAAAACTCTTAATACAGGACAAAAAATGATTGCTCTTTGAAAAATAAGAAACATTGAGTTGAAATCTAACTTTAGATTATCAGAATAAAGGAGATTCAACTCAATGGATATCTACTCGTTAGAGCAAATACTAAGCACCCCAACAATATTAGGTTATACTATTTGATTCCGGCTTTCAGGCAGTTAACTATCAGCAAAACATTGGATGAGGTGGAAGCTCAAGATTCTACTGAATAATTATGGTCAAATGTAATATTGTTGGGGTGCTTACTTAAAACAAGACAAAATTTTTGACACTTTACGCGCCGCAAATTGAAGATGTCGAAAAAGCGACGGCGGAAATGATGAAATACTAATTTCATCGGAGAACAAAAATTATGCCTTATGTTTCAATGTTTTTTGGAATCATTATCAGAATGTTTCACAACGAACATAATCCGCCGCATTTTTACGCGGAATATCAAGGACAGCGCGGAGTTTTTGATTTTCACGGAAATATGCTGAAAGGTTCTATCAAGTCGAAAACCGCTAAAAAACTTGTTAAAGAATGGGCGAATTTACATCATCAAGAGTTGGTCGAAAATTGGGAAAAAGCGATGAACGGCAAACAAATTGATAAAATAGCTCCGCTTGATTAAAGGAGAAAAAATATGGATTACATGCCGGTTGTGATAGACGCGAAATACGTTTCCGACTACAAAATTAAAATTACTTTCGATAACGGCGAACAGAAAATAGCCGATTTTTCCAAATGGCTCGAAGGCGAAGTATTTGAACCTTTAAAAGACAAAAACTATTTTCGGAAATTTTTTGTTGACGGTTGGACAATCGCTTGGAGCAACGGCGCGGACATTGCGCCAGAAACTCTCTATCTCGAAAGTGAAGCTGTTTAATTTGTATCGCGCTCGGCTTTAATAAATTGCCACTAGTACACGATTTCGTCAGAAAGTAACAAGTTGAATTTCAATGGAGACTTGTTTTTGTCTGTTAAAAAGCCGCCTTTGACGGAATTTACTTACTTGTTACTCATCCACGGAAGCAGATACTAGTGGCAATTATTTTCAAAAGTTAGGCAATTTATAATTATCAATAAAAACTAATGCAGGTTTTCAATATTCAAGAACTCGTTTTGGCGGTCAGCCAAAGTTTTGAGCCGTCAAAATTACGCCTCAGCGATTAGCAGGCATTTCTTAATGTGCTTTGCACAATGCGCCGTTATCAGCAGGAAGCGATACAAACGGCGGCGATTTATCTTTTCGGCGGAAAATATAAAACCGTCGAAGATTTGATTAAGAAAAATTTCAATAGAAACGCGGAAATCTCACGCCGATACAATAATTCCTTCACCGAATACGAACACAAACTGCAATTGCCGTGCCGTTTGAGCGGAACGATTGATTTGGCGACTAGAACGGGCAAAAGTTTTGTAATGTATGGCATCGCGCAAATCGCGTTGGCGTTGGGCGTGGTTGATAAAGTTTTGGTTTTGTGTCCGTCGCTGACCATCAAAAACGAATTGACCAATAAATTTGAAAAACTCGCCGCCGACAGCCGTTTGCTCAACGCGCTTCCTGAAACGGCGCGCATTCGTAATCCGCGCATCATCAATGCCGACCAAACAATCAAACACGGCGACATTTGCATAACGAATATTCACGCCGTTTACGGCAACAATAGTTCTTCGATTTTGGACAGTTTGGGTTTTGGCAAGGGAGCGCGTTGTCTGGTTTTAAACGATGAAGTTCATCACGCTTACAATCTTGCGACAGGCAATACCGCCGAAAGCAAAAGTTTGAAGGAATGGAGCAAATTTCTGCTGGATAATGGTTTCGATTTTCGTTATATGCTCGGCTTTACCGGCACGGCGTATATCGAAAACGAGTATTTTAACGATGTCATTTTTCGCTACTCTCCTCCGACACATATCAACTTGAAGCGAAAATAAATTTCTCTTGTTTGATATATTTCACGCGGCTAACTGAAAATATTATGAACGAAAATGCGAAAAAGTGGCTGCGTACCTTCCAAACAAACTTTTCTTTCGCACTCGACGCCAAATTTGCCGCTATGCGATTTTACAGAAATAAGCGAGGAATTCCGTTTGAAACGGATTTTCACGCACTGTCATTGTTTCCTGATTTGAAGGAAGCATTGTTTTTAGATGTTGGGGCAAACAGAGGACAAAGCACCGATGCGATGTTACTGAAAACAAAAAACAGTTTGATTCAACAATTTGAACCGAATGCAATGCTTTGCGAAAAGATAGCGCGGCAATTTGACGGCAACAATCGCGTTACACTTAGTAAATTTGGGCTGGGAGACGAAACCGGAGAACGGATTTTGTTTGTTCCATTTTATAAACAATGGATGTTTGACGGACTTGCTTCTTTTGATGAATCAGAAGCAAGAGATTGGCTTAAAAACCATTTGGTTTTTTACAAAGACCAAAATCTTTCTTTGCGCGAAATCAGATGTAAAACTAAGCGGTTAGATGAACTAAGCCTAGAACCATTTTTCATTAAGCTCGATATTCAAGGTTACGAATACCAAGCACTCAAAGGCGGAGAGCAAACCATTAAAACGCATCAGCCGATTCTTCTGATTGAAACACCAAATGAAAAAATTATTAATTACCTGAAAGGTTTTGATTATCAATTTTATGCTTTTACAGGCGGGAAATTTGTGTCCGGCGTAATGAGAGGACAAAATACATTTTTTATGACGAAAGATAAATTTTCTTTGGTCAGGGAACATATAGAACCTTTGAGATAAATAATTGTTTTAATTTAACGGCGACCTGGGCAGCGATTTCGGCATTGTTTTCAAGCAGCGCGATGTTTGCCGCGAGCGTTTTGCCCGCGCTTCTTTTCGACATTTCAGAAAGTAAAAACGGTGTAATTTCCTTGCCGTTAATTTTATTTTCATCGGCGAATTTCAAAGATTCATCTAAAATTTTCTCCAAATCTTCGCGTTCGATTTCAAACTTTTCGGGGACAGGCACGGTTAAAAGAATCGCGCTTTTCAGATTTAATTCATCACGCGCCCGCGCAATTTCCGCCACCTCCAAAACCGTCTCAATTTTTTCATCTACGAAAAGACCGCTTTTCCGCGAATAAAATGCGGGCAATTCATCACATCGAAACCCGAGAACGCAAACGCCGTTTGTTTCCAGCCATTCTCGCGTCGCGGGTAAATCCAAAACGATTTTCGCGCCCGAACACACGACGACAATCGGTGTGCGGGCAAGTTCCGGCAAATCCGCCGAAACATCCGCCGCAAAGCCGCGATGAACGCCGCCGATGCCGCCCGTCGCAAAAACTTTTATGCCCGCACGGTGAGCGATGAAGGCGGTCGTCGAAACGGTGGTCGCGCAGTTTAATTTTCGCCCGACGGCAATCGGCAAATCGCGCCGCGAAATTTTGCGAATCGTTTTATCAACGGCGAGTCGTTCGATTTGATTTTCATTTAATCCGACGCAGAATTCACCGTCGAAAACGGCAATCGTCGCCGGAATCGCGCCGTTTGCGCGGACGATTTTTTCTAAATTTTTCGCGGTTTCGAGATTCTGCGGAGACGGCAAACCGTGCGCGATGACGGTTGATTCGAGGGCGACGAGCGGCTGTTTATTTTCGAGCGCGGCGGCGACTTCTTCGTTAAATTTTAGGTTCATTTGATTTTAGTCCTTCGTCCCTTGTCATTTGTCCTTGGCTGATTGAGCATAAGAAAAATTTTTGTAATTTCAACCGACGAAAGACAAAAGACAAAGGACAAATGACAAAGGACAAATGACTATTTAATCATCTTCCCGATGCGGTCGAGGCGCGGATTGGTCAGACAGCCGAAGAAATCGCCATTGCTTGCGCCCCGGTCGCACGACCAATAAACGAACATTGCCTGCCCGATAATCAGTTCGCGCGGCACAAAACCCCAGAACCGGCTGTCTTCGCTGTTGTTGCGGCTGTCGCCCATCACGAAAAATTGGTTTTCGGGAACTTTCATCGGCTTGCCTTCAACGCCGAACTCGTAACCATTGCGCGTCATTTTGCGACCGGATTCGACATAGTTCATCGTTTCTTCCGAATAATAAACGTCGTGCGCGTCATTCGGCTGGCGCGGCTCAAACTCGCGGGTTTCGAGAGCCGAAACATTGTCGTCAACGTCGCCGATAATGCGGTGTTCGGGCAGCAGTTGACCGTTGATAAAAACCTGATTATTGCGAAATTCGACGGTTTCGCCCGGCAGTCCGACGACTCTTTTGACGTAATTTATTTGATACGGGACGATGCCGCGCGAACTGTCGTTTTGCGGATGAACTTTGTTTCCCGGATATTTGAAAACGATGATGTCGCTGCGTTTAATGTCGCGCTGCGGCAGAAAAGGAACGGGATTGCCGCTCGGCGCGAAAATGAATTTGTTGACCAATAAATAATCGCCGATGAGAATCGTGTTCTGCATCGAGCCGGTCGGAACGGTAACGGCTTGCAGAATAAAGGTCATTCCGAAAATCGCCATAATCAAAGTTACGACGAACGATTCAAAGTATTCGCGTGCCGTTGATTTCGGCGGTCCGGTCGGTTTTTTGTCGGCTGATTTAATCGCTTCCGTTTCGTTTTTACTCATAATATTGCCGTGAATTTTTATTTATTCGGAAATTTGGCTGTCAATTTCGCACTTGGTAGTATTACGTTCTTCGCTGTCGTGATGTTTTATTTTCTTCGGTTTGGCTTTGCCCAACTGTTTCAGCACGAGGTTTGCCGCCGTCATTTCGGCTGATTTTATCGAACTTCCCGTCGCCTGCACCGCGCCGTTTTCCCAGACGGCTTCGACGAGAAATTGTCTTTCGTGCGGCGGACCTTCCGTTCCGATGACGGAATAACACGGCGCGGCGAGTTTTTCCGCCTGCAAGGTTTCCTGCAAAAGAGTTTTGTAATCAATCGAAGTTTTCGGCGTGGCATTCCGCAATTCTTCGGCGTAAATTCGGGCGACGAACGCCCGCGCCGGAATGTAGCCGCTGTCAAAAAAAATCGCCGCGATAATCGCTTCCAGAGTGTCGGCGAGCAATGCCTGTTTGCGTCTGCCGCCGGTTTTTTCTTCGCCGCGCCCGACGCGCAGATAATCTCCCAAACAAATCGCTTTGGAAACTTTGGCGAGCGTCGTCGTGCTGACGAGGCTGTGTTTCATCAGCGTCAAATCGCCTTCGCTGGCTTTCGGGTGCAGATTGTAAAGCTGTTCGGCAACCGCCAACCCTAAAACCGAATCGCCGACGAATTCAAGCGATTCGTTTTGCAGGCTTCGCGCCGCTTCGTCTTCGCCCATCGCCACCTGCTCGAACGCCCACGAACGATGCGTGACGGCGCGTTCGAGCAACGCCAGATTTTGAAATTTATAACCGATTAGCTGTTCGAGATTCACAAGATTTTTCGGCATAGACGCTAATTCTAAAAGGATTGCCGAAAAAAAGAAAGCCGGACGCGAAAATTTATGCGTCCGGCTTTCCATCAAACCATTTTTATCAAAAGAATTTTAGCGAGTGCCTTTCTTTTTCGGAATCACTTTTTTGACGGCGTTTTTTCCGTCGGTCGCCGTGTCAACATTCGACGTTCCCGCCGGTTTCGTCGCGCCGGTTTTTGGAGCAACTGCCGGTTTCGTCACCGGTGTCGCCACCGGCGTGGTCGCCGATTTGACTGCCGGTTTCGTCGTCGGTTCGGTCGTCGAAGTCGTCGTCGTCGTCGTTTCCGTCGGCTCAACCTTCACCGGCGTAATCGGCGTGGTCGGGTCGGGAAACGGTTTGCTGTCAACAGTCGCCACAAACGCATCTATACCGTCTGCTTTGCCGTCGTAACGGAATTTGTATAATTCGGTCAATCTGGTATAAAGAGTGTCCGTATATTCCTTATTCGGCTTACCGGCTTTCGCTAATTTATAAGCTCTCGAATAAGCGTCAATCGCGCGGTCGGCGTAACCTTTCTGCTCGCCGACCATCGCCAGCGTTTCATCATTGTCTTTGTTGCCGTTGGCGGTCAGCTTAACCTGTCGTTCCTTGTCAATTCTAATCGCTTCGTCCAGATACCACGCGCCGATAGTTTGATAAATGCGCGGATTTATCTTGGTATATGAATTATATTGAGTTGATTTATACAAATATGGTAACGCTTCTTTTTTCTTTGCAGGATTATCTTTACCTTGACGATAGTAAAGAATGTAGCCGATGTTGTAATTCATCGCGCCGAGCGCATTACTCTTGCCGTCGGCATATCCGCCATTCGGATTAGGTTTGCCGTCAGCAAGTTTATCGGTTTTGTAAGTATATTGAGAAGCTCCGTAATTTTTGGTTGTTGAAGGTTTATTTTCTTCAAGTTTCTTAATCGCCATTTTTGCGAAACTGATATTGTCATCGTTGTAAGCATCAACCGCCGGATTAGCAACCGCTTGGTCAAAACCGACTGAACCGAGGACTAAAATTACATCCAGAAAATCCGGCTCTTTAGCAAGAATTTCTTTTCCGACGGCATAAGTATCAGATGGATTCGCTTCGCCATTCTTTCCGCCTTTCAAAGCCGCGTCGAAACGAGTTAAAAGTTTATCCCTGGCAGCGGCGTTGCCTTGGTCAACTACAGCTTGCTTTGAGTTTGCAATACCTTTTTCTAAATCGGGAATCGCTTTCTTGAAATAATCAACCTCTACTTTATCTTCGGCGTTCGCACCGAATTTTTCGACGTAGGTTTTTGCCGCGTCGAGCGCAACTTGTCTCTTTTCAATTTCCTTTGCAGCGTAATTATCGGTGTATGTTTTATACAACGCCACTTTTTCGGTTTGCGGGTCTTGGGCGTAACTCGTGGTTACATTCGCGGCGGAAAATGTCGCCAGCAGCATCGCCAATGCTAAAAATCTAAAAATGGTTTTCATCAAATCTTTCCTCCAAAATTATATGCGTAGAAACTTTCCGCAAAATAAACGGTATCAAACAATGTTCCGCGTTTTGCGAAACTCTGATGAAGCGGTTTTAGAAAGGGTTGCAAGAGTTTCAGATTTTTGCAACTGCAAATTCTCCTAATTATTTGCCGATAAATTGCTGCGGAAAGATAATAATCACGCAACATTTACGTTCGTGTCAAGCGAAAATGCGGCGCGGGAAAGTTAATTTATTGACCGTTGATTTTATTATTTATTGGAAACGATGCGCGGGCGCGTCAATTCTTCGGATTTTCGCACTTTAATCACGATGTTCGGGAACAAATCGGCTTGCTTTTCGCCTTTTTTCCCAATCGCTTTCGGCGCGGTCGAAACCGTCGAAGTTTTGCTTTGAACCGTTCCGGCGACATCGTTATCTTCGGATTCTTCGCCACCGGCAACGTCAATTTTCGCCGAAGTTTTGGCGTTGACTTTCATCTGCGGTTTTAATTCGAGCGGAATTTTAGCGAGATTCGGATTGCCGTTTTCCGTCAGACGATTTCGCAGAGATTGATAGACGTTTCCGGCAATCGCTGCCGCGTATTTGCCGCGTTCCGACTGTCCGCGCGTGATGACGACAACCGCGTATTTCGGATTTTCGACCGGCGCGACCGACGCGAAAAGTCCGACCCAACTGCCGCCCGCGATGCACGAGCCGGTTTTTCCGGCGACCGCCAGCGACGAATCAACGCCGCGCCGCGCCGTGCCGTATTGCGCCGCGCCGATCATTCCCGGAAGGACGTTTTTGAAATTATTGTTCGGCAGATTTAATTGATAACGCATCGCGCCGCGAAAATTCGTTTTTTCAACGCGCGTTTTCGGAATGTGCGGCACGAGAATTTTTCCGCCGTTTGATAATGCCGAAACGACTACGCCGAGTTGCAGCGGCGTAACTTCAAAATCGTCGCCGTGCGAATAAATCCGCGCGTTGTTATTGCCGAAAGCGAGCCGTCCGCCCGTCTCGCGGTCGGCGTTGATTCCGGTCGGCTGTCCGAGTCCGAGCATCTGCGCGTAGGAAATCATTTTGGCGTTGCCCAAATTTGCGCCGACGTTTTGAAAATAGCTGTTGTTGGAAAAAGCGAGCGCGTCGTCCAGATTCATCGGGAAACGGCGGGCGTTGATTTTGCCGGTTTCGTTGATGAGGTTTTCGTTGATTCCGGCGACCGCCGTTATGAGTTTGATCGTCGAACACGGCTTGAAACTGCGGCGAATCGCCCAGTCCTGATTGACGATTGATAAAACTTTTCCCGTCTGCGCCTCCATCACGAGAATCGTTCCGGCGTGTTTGCCGAGCGCGGTTACGGCGGCGGCGCGAACTTCCAAATCTTCGCCCTCGATATTGTCTTTCGAGATATTTTCGACGGTTTCCGTGCGAAGTCCGCGCTCGAAAGCGATGCGGCGGGCTTGCGCTTCACGGGCGAGTTGAGCGCGTCGCTGTTGTTCCGCCAAAATCTCGCGGCGACGTTCTTCCTGCGCGGCGCGGCGCATCGCGTCTTCAATGGCGCGACGACGATTTTCTTCGGCGCGGCGCGAGTCGGCGCGTTTTTTATCTTCCGCCTGTTTTTTGTCAAACTTTTTTAACTCGGCTTGTTTGGATTTGGAATCTTTAACCGCTTTATCCGGCGCGGTTTTCTTTTCCTTTTCCTTTTCTTCACGCTCTTGTTTCGCCGTCAGTTTTTTGGTCGGTTTGGCGGCAGACGTTTGGTTGTCGGCAGTTTTTTTGTCGTTCGATTTTTTCTTGGTTTGCGCCGCAACATTGGCGGAGAACAAAAGAAAAACTAAAAATGCGGCAGAATAAATTTTCGGAAGACACTTTTCGAGTGACAGATACATCGTAATAACCTCTTTTGGTTGGAATCTCAGGAGAGTTATCCGAAAGCAAAAGTTGGGAGACAAAAGACGAAAGTATAAAATATAATCGCTTTGACGTTATATTCAATGAGTTGTGTGAAACTCTTACTTTTTAATTTTTGAAGATTCAGAAACTTTAATAAACCGATTTTGTTCGGTCGTCAATTTTTGCTTTAACAGCTAGAAATCAATATAACATTCGCCTTCGGCGAACGGCAAGAATCAAAAAGTAAAAAGTTTAAAAAGCAACGAACCAACGAATGAATTTTTTCAACACATTTCGCGCCCGACTTTTAATAATTCTCGCGTTTCTGCTGGTGGCGACGCTCGGCGTCCAGCTTTACGTCAATTTATCGAGCCGCCGCGAAAACGTCCGTCTGCGCGAATTACAGGAACAGGCACTGGTGGCGGGCATCACGCTCGGCTTCAATAGTATGCAGTCAAACGACCGTTTAGGCGATTTAATCAGCCGCGAAGGTCAGACGTTTTTTGATGAACAAACGACCGAACGTATTCAGGACATTATCGTTATCAACGATAAATGGCAGGTTTCCGACAGCCTGAACCCGGAATATCTGCCGACGACCGACGAAAACGGTAATCTGCAATACCGGCAGTTGAGCGAGTTGACCGATTTGCCGTCGCTTCCCGCAGACAGCCGGTTAGGTGAAGATTTAGAGAAATTTCCGAATTCAAAAATCGTTTCCGAAGACACCGACGGCGAGGCGCACGCGATTCCGGTTGAAACCAATCAAGGTCGTTGGTATGTAATGGTGATTCTCAAAACCGACCGCCAGGAAATTTTTCAAAAAGCGACGCGCCCGCTCGTTTATACGCTTTTGATTCTCCTGCTTGCGACGGCGACGACTTTTTTTCTCGTCTGGCAATTTACGCGCCCGATTGCGAATCTGTCGAACGCCGCGCAGCGCATCGCCGCCGGAGATTTAAGTGTCCGCGTCCGCGATGCCGAACGCAGCGACGAAATCGGACGGCTCGCCTGGCAGTTTAACCAAATGACCGCCGAACTCGAAAAAACGCGCGAACTCGAAACGCAGTTGCAGGAAGCCGAAAAATCGGCGGTCGTCGGACGGCTCGCGTCGGCAATCGCGCACGAAATCCGCAATCCGCTTAATTATATCAATCTGACGCTCGACCATCTGCGGGCGAAATTCGCGCCGCAAGACTCGGCAAAACGGGGCGATTTTGAAAAATTGACCGCGCAGTTGAAAACCGAAGTTGGCAGAATCAACCGGCAAATCTCCGATTTTCTGCGTTATTCGCGTCCGGCAAAGTTAAACCTTCAACCAATCGAACCGCGCCGCGTCGTCGAAGATTCCCTGCGAATCGTTGAACCGCAAGCCGTCGAACAAAACATCGTAATCAGCTTAATCGAACGCGAAAACGTCCCGCAGATTCTCGGCGACGCGGAAGTTCTGCGCTCGGTTTTCAGCAATCTTTTTATCAACGCCGTCCAAGCGATGGAAAAAACCGGCGGTAGTTTAAATGTAACAATTGATTCGGACGAAGAATTTGTCCGAATCGAAATTGCCGATACCGGCGACGGCATTCCGACGGAAAACTTGGACAAAATTTTCGAGCCGTATTTTTCAACCAAA
Organism: Pyrinomonadaceae bacterium; assembly: GCA_026786155.1. Lineage (GTDB taxonomy): Bacteria > Acidobacteriota > Blastocatellia > Pyrinomonadales > Pyrinomonadaceae. Next base: position 7,697 of record JAJAYR010000327.1, on the reverse strand, counting down.
GAAACCGGCACGGGTTTGGGTTTGGCAATCGTCAAAAAAATCGTTGACGACCACCGCGGCACAATTGCCGTTGAATCTGAATTAAACGCCGGAACGAAATTTACGGTAAAGCTGCCGAACGTGAAAAGTTGATTTGAGAAATTCCCGGTAAATTCAAACGCTGGAATCAAGCGCGTCAACAAAAATTAATTAGATTATCGGCAATTGTTCAGAGTCCAAACTTTAGTTTGTTCCGCCCGCAAAGCGCGGCGGTTGGCACGCTGAAGCGTGGACTCTGAACATTTTCAGTCAACTTTACTTTCAATCAAAGTGATTATCTTCAAAGTAGAAAAAATTGCGTGTTGAATAATTTTAAGTAATTATTCAACACGCAATTTTTTGTCAGCAAGCGGCGGTTTTACGCGCTTAATCTTTCTTGCGCCAAACCGTTGATTTTTTCCTGCGCGTCTTCGTCAATCTCGCCGCCTTGAAACCACAAATTCACTTCTTCGATTGGTCTGCCGAGCGCGAGCGCGAGTTTTTCGTCGCTTCTGTCAAAGATTTCATTTTTTAACTTTTCCAAGTTGCTCAAAGCATCTTCATTGTCTCTCATAATTTTCCCTCCCTTAATTTATTTGAGTTTAGTTTGACGCGCTTGCGGAAACTTTTCAAGTTGCGAAAGTAATTTCAAAGTGCAATGATTTTTCTTTGCCGATGTCGGTGAAACGACATCTAAATCTTGAAATGGAGACGAGAAAAATGACAGCAGTTTTGGATAAGGAACGAGTCGGCGCAGAAGACGTGAACAACGCTTTTCTGCTGGAAAATTATTTGCGAATGACGGACGCGGAACTCGCCCGACGCATCGAAAAAGTCCGAAAAGAATTAGGTTCGCGCGTCGTCGTTTTAGGTCATCATTACCAGCGCGATGACGTGATCGCGCACGCCGATTTGACGGGCGATTCGTATCAATTGTCGGTGATGGCGGCGCAGCGCAAAGACGCGGAATTTATCGTTTTCTGCGGCGTTCATTTTATGGCGGAATCGGCGGATATTCTCGGTCAGCCGCATCAAAAAGTGATTCTGCCGGATTTGGGCGCAGGCTGTTCGATGGCTGATATGGCGACGGTCGAGCAGGTCGAAGACGCCTGGGAACAATTGAAAGAAATCGGCGTTTTGAAATCGAAAGTCGCGCCGATAACTTATATGAATTCGAGCGCGGCGATTAAAGCATTTTGCGGGAAAAACGGCGGTGTCGTCTGCACTTCGTCGAACGCCGTGCCGCTGTTCGATATTTATTTGAAAGAATTCGACAAGATGATGTTTTTTCCAGACCAGCATCTCGGCAGAAACACGGGCGCGAAATTCGGCATCGCGCCGGAGCAGATGGTTTTGTGGAATCCGTTTGAAGAACTCGGCGGCAACACCGAAGAAGAACTACATAACGCGAAACTTATTTTATGGCGCGGGCATTGTTCGGTTCACGGGCGATTCAAACCGTGGCACGTTGATAAAATTCGTAAAGATATTCCCGATGTCAAGGTTTTAGTTCACCCGGAATGTATGCGCGAAGTCGTTGATATTTCAGACTTGAACGGTTCGACATCGTTTATTATTAACACCGTAGCGAACGCGCCTTCGGGAACGAAATGGGCAATCGGCACGGAATTAAATCTCGTTCTTCGACTGCAAAAACAATTTCCCGACAAAGAAATTCACCTGCTCGCGCCCGACCTTTGTATGTGCGCGACGATGTATCGCATCGCGCCGCCGAATCTCGCCTGGGCGATGGAAAATATCGCGGCGGGCAACGTCGTCAATCAAATAAAAGTTGACGACGAGACAAAACATTTCGCGCTGATTGCGTTGGAGCGAATGATAAATTTCACCGAGCAAAATCAAGAGAAAAAGAATTGAACCGTCCGCTCCGCGGCACAGAGAAAAAGTTTTAAAAATCTCTGTGCCTCTGTGTCTCTTTGGTGAAATAAATTTATGGCGGAGATTCAAGATAAACTTCCCGAAAACGCTCGCGGCAAATACTACGTTGATAAAATGTGTATTGACTGCGATGTCTGCCGCGACACTTCGCCGAAAAACTTTACGCGCGACGACGAAAACGGTTATTCGTATGTTTATAAACAGCCGGAAACGGCGGAAGAAATCGCGCTGTGCGAAGAAGCGTTAGTAGCGTGTCCGGTCGAAGCCATCGGCGACGACGGCTGAAATTTACGATTTAGTGTTTCAAATTTTACGCTCGATGGTATTTCAGTCAAATTTACTTCGGAATAGAGGCGAGCTGATAGTTGATAGTTGAAAGATAAGACACGCGCCGAATCTATCAGTTATCAGCTATCAACTCGCCTCTATTCCGAAGGTTTCTCAGTCGGCATAAATTGTGAAACATTATCAAATTTATAAGATTCAAAAAGAAAATGCGACGATTGAATTTTTCAAATCGCCGCATTTTCTTTTTTCAAATTGCCGCCGTTAAGGTTGATTCATCGGCGGCGGCACGAAACTGTCGGGCAGAAAGCCGAGCGCAGTCGGGAAATTTGCCGCCGTCGGTTTCGTTCGGGTTCTCACCCAATTGTTAATGGCGGTAACGGACGCGACGAGTTGTTCGCCGGTAAAATTACAATGCCCGTTACCGTTCGTGTAAGTCTGGTATAAAAAGTTTGTGCGATTCGCCGCGGCGACCGTCTCCAAATACTCGCGTTCCTGCGAAACCGTCACGAGCGGGTCGTAAAGCGTGTGCAGAGTCAGCACCGGATTCTCGATTCTGCCCGTGTATTCGGCGTTTCGTTTCAAGTAAAAACGCGAATAATACGGCGCGAAAATGTTGCGCTGACCGTTGAGCGTCGCCAGCCAGCCGTCAACGACCGCTGCCGGAACGCCGAGGGCGACGAGATACGCTTTTTCTTCGGCGGTCAGATTGTAATTTCGATTCAGATTCTGGACAATCGGACCGCGAGCGCGGCGTTCGAGTTCAGCGCGGGCTTCGGTCGCAAAAAACATATCGGTAAAAACCCAGCCCGGATAAAAGTTCGGCGGCGCGGGCGGCGTGATGCCGCGTCCCGGCGTTCCAATAACGAGCCGGATAAATTCAAACTTCGGATAATTCGCCGAATTACTCACTTCGGATACCAGTTTCGGCTGCACTTCCGTCTCGAAATCCAAATCATTCCGCACGTTGCCGGGCGTTCCCCAAGTCGCGGGCATTCCGAAAAGTTGGGCGTAAGCGAGAGCTAAATCGCCCGCCGAATCCCAGGACTGCGGCGAACCCGCGCCGACCGCGCAGCCGCACAACGCGCCGTCATACAAGGAGCCGTAACGCTCCATACTCGCAAAACTGATGACCGTTCCCATCGAAAAGCCCCACAAAATCGTATTCTGCGGGCTGCCGACCCGAAAATAGAAAAATAATGTTAAGTTTCGCAAATCGTCAATGCCTTCTTCGACCGCCCAGCCGTTGTTGCGGTAAGCTGAACCGGCGAGCGCGTAACCTTGGGCGAGCAGAACGGGTTCGAGTGCCGCGCTCGGCGCGAGGTCGGCGGCGCGATTGTCAACTTCGCCCGGATGGTCGGCTCGATCGCGGTAGCCGTGCGCGTAGACGAGCAGCGTTCCGTTCCAATTTTCGGGAACGCGGATGCGATACGGCGCACCGAATAGATCGCCCGCCAAATTAATCGGCTTAAGCGGACGCGCGGCTTCGGCGAACTGGATTGAAAACACCAAAACAAAAAAAGCGACATAGAATATTTTTTTTAACACGACTTTATCCTCCTAAAAAGTTAAATAACAGATTTTGATTTTCATTCGGAAATCAGCCGATTTTTGAAGCGGCGGACACTTCGGTCATTTAATCCGGCGATGCGATTAACCCGCCATTTTCGGCTGTCTTAAAAACTTAAAATTCTGAATGAAAAGGTTCGTGTATTTTACTCGCGCCGCAACAGAAAAGTCAAAGCATTTTGAATTCAAGTATTATTTTGTTTGCTGGCGAACGGTGCAAACAAACATTCGCGCCCAAAATTTATAAAATTACGATTAAAGCAATTATTTTCGACGTGGACGGAATGCCGATTGATTCCAACGATTTTCACGCTCAAGGCGTGGCGGAGGGCGTTGGCGGAGAAAGATTTTGAAAAGATTCGTCCGCCAATCGGCAAAGGCGCGGATACGCTTTTGCCGGAAATTATAACGCAAGAGTTCACACCAAAATTTTTACCATCTCGTCCTCGATAACGACTTCGTAAGATTCTATCGAGCAGCCTTTTTTGGTGAAACACGCGCCGGTGCGAACGTCGAAACGCCAGCCGTGCAAATTGCATTCGACAAGGTTGCCGGTCAATCTCGAATCGGCGAGCGGATAGGCTTTGTGCGGGCAAAAATTTTCTATCGCGTGAAAATTGCCGTTGACGTTAAAAAGGGCGACTTCTTTGCCGTCGCTTAATTTGACGGTTGCGCCGCGTCCCGGAGGCACGTCGGAAACTCGTCCGACCGTGATTTTTTTGCCTGTTCGCGCCGGTTTGCGCTTGTTTTCGTAAAGTTTTCCCATTGCCGGATTCAAAATTTAAGATTCAAAATTCAAGATTTAGTTTGAATCAGATAAATCGCCGAACGCAAATCGTCAATCGAAAATTACCGCGCTTGCTTTATTTATTAGAGTCAAAGAAAATAAAAGCAATCGGAAAAAAGTTGAGGTTAACAGAAAGTTATGAGTGAAAAAACCTTTTCGGAAAATGCGCGGCGACGCTGCCGCGAGATTATGACGCGGAACGTAACGACCGCAACGCGCGAAATGAGTTTGCGCGACGTGGCGATTTTGATGCGCGACGGCGATATGGGCGCGATGCCGGTCGTCGAAAACGGCAGACTCGTCGGCATCGTTACCGACCGCGATATTGTCATTCGGGCGGTCGCTGAAAATAAAAACGCCGACACGCCAATCGGCGAAGTAATGACGGCGGAAATATTCTCGGTTAAAGAAGACGATTTCGTTTTTGAAGCAATTCGTCTGATGGGCGATAAACAAGTGCGCCGCGTTCCGATTATCAATGAAGCGGGCGCACTCGTCGGCATTATCGCCATGGCTGATGTCGCGCTCGAAACCGAAGACGAACGCGAAATCGCCGAAACTTTAGAGGAAATTTCCAGCGGCGCAGGTTTTTGGAAGAAGGGATGAAGGATGAAGGATGAGGGATGAAAAAGGAAGGAGTTTAAATTCATCCTTCATCCCTCATCCTTCATCCCTTAAAAATATGGCTAAATCAGTCAATCGTTATTTTCATTTTCTCGCGTCGTCGAAAAAAGTCGGCTCCGGCAAACTTTGGTATCCGTCGGCGGACGTTTATCAAACGCCGGACGGCTGGCTCGTCAAGGTCGAATTGGCGGGCGTTTCGGCGGAAGAAATCGAGATAGATATTCAAGGCAATCAGCTTTATATCGCCGGTTGTCGGCGCGATAAATCGTGCGCCGTCGGGATGACGTTTCAGCAGATGGAAATTACTTACAGCCGTTTTGAAAAGACTCTGCTGTTTCCCGCTTCGATTGAAGGCGCGAGCGTCGAACATAATTTCGATAACGGTTTGCTGATAATTCGTTTGTGGAAAGGAGAAAAGTAATGCCGCAAATTTTGGAGCAAAATCAAACGCCGAGTTTTCCGCGCAGTCGGACGGAAAATCATTTTTCTTCGGAAAACGAAGAAATAATTTACCCCGAACAGCGCGAGGACGAGATGGGCGAAACGAGTTTTCATTACACGGTGATTTCCAATTTGGTGCAGATGTTGAGGGCGTTTTTCCGTGAACGCGAAGACGTTTTTATGACGGCGAATATGAATATCTATTACGTCGAAGGCAATCCTTACAAATGGTTTGCGCCCGATATTTTAATCGCGTTCGGCGCGGGAAATCACGAGCGCGGCGTTTATAAACTCTGGCAGGAAAAGATTTTTCCGCAAGTCGTTTTTGAAGTCGCTTCCGACCGAACTTGGAAAAACGACGTTGCCGACAAGCTGAAACTTTATGAAAAATTAGGCGCGGAAGAATACTACATTTTAGATTCGGAATTCAAATATCTGCCCGCGCCGCTGATGGCTTTTCGGCGCGAAGATGAAAAACTTTTGCCTTTGCCAATTGACGACGACCGGATTTTTTCGCCGCGTCTGAATCTGGAAATCGTGCAGGCGGAAAATTCGTTTCGACTTTTTAATCCGCAGACGAACGAGTTTTTGCGAACTTTGGAAGAATCGGAAAACGAACTTGAGCGATTAAAAGCCGAAATTGAAAAACTGAAATCACAAAATTAAATTTTTATGGCTAAAGAAACAAAAAAAAATCTAAATGAACAAACTGATGCGCCCGAACAGTTAGAATTAGCGGTGCTGCCGTTGCAGAATACGACTTTGTTTCCCGAAACGGTCGTGCCGCTGTCGGTCGGGCGCGAGCGTTCGGTCAAAGCGGTCGAATTTGCGCTGGCGACCGAGCAGAAATTTATCTGCTGCATCACTTTGAAAACGCCCGATATTACCGGACAGGAAGCGAAACCGATTGACCTTTATGATGTCGGAACGGTCGTCAACGTCAAGCGAATGATGCGGGCGGATGGTTCGATGCAGTTGATTGTGCAAGGGATTGACCGGGTAAAAGTTTTGAATTGGGAACAGGAACAACCGTTTTTGAAGGCGAAAGTCGAAGTTCTGCCGGATTTGACGATTTCCGATAACGAAGAAGTCGAAGCGTTGAAACGCAACATTCAAGGATTGATGCAGCAAGCACTGGCGATGCTGCCGAACGTGCCGCCGGAAATCAGAATGGCGGTGATGTCGCAGACCAATTCGGTGCAACTTTCGTATTTTCTCGCGTCGGTGCTTGATTTGGGCGTGGAAACCGAACAGAAAATGCTCGAAGCGGCGACGACCGACGAACTTCTGACGCTAACGCACGCGGCTCTGGCGAAGGAAGTCGAGATTATGAATATTCGCTCGAAGATTGCGACCGAAGCGCAGGGCGAAATGGACAAAGCGCAGCGTGATTACGTTTTGCGCCAGCAGTTAAAAGCGATTCAAAAAGAATTAGGCGAAGACGAAACGGGCGAAAAAGCCGAAGCCGGACAACTTCGGGAGAGGTTAGACCAAGCCGATTTGCCCGAAGAAATCCGCAAGGAAGCCGAGCGCGTACTCAAGCGAATGGAGCAATTGCCGCAAGCCGCGCCGGATTATCACGTTATCCGAACTTATCTGGAATACGTTTTAGAACTGCCGTGGAAAAAGTCGAGCGAGGAAAAACTCGACTTAAAAGAAGCGAAGAAAATTTTAGACGAAGACCATTACGGTTTGGACGATATTAAGGAAAGAATTTTAGAGACTTTGGCGGTTATTAAACTGCGTCCCGATTCAAAAAGTCCGATTATTCTTTTCGTCGGACCGCCGGGCGTTGGGAAAACTTCTCTGGGGCGTTCGATTGCCCGCGCTTTAGGGCGCGAATTTGACCGCATTAGTTTGGGCGGTGTGCGCGACGAATCGGAATTGCGCGGACACCGGCGAACTTACGTCGGTTCGATGCCGGGCAGAATTATTCAAACTTTAAGGCGCGTCGGTGTCAACAATCCGGTGTTGATGCTCGATGAAATTGACAAAATGGGCAACGATTATCGCGGCGACCCGGCTTCGGCACTGCTGGAGATTCTCGACCCGGCGCAGAACAATACTTTCCGCG
>JAJAYR010000326.1 GCA_026786155.1 Pyrinomonadaceae bacterium | reverse complement strand
GTTCAGAGTCCACGCTTGAGCGTGTCTTCCGCCAGCGAAGCGCGGCGGAGCAGACAAACTAAAGTTTGGACTCTGAACTTTTCATAATGCCGCCAAACTTTTGCTTACCTGCTTATCTCAAAAATAAAATTTTATCGTTGAGAGGCGGACGTTAATGTAATTCGAGCAAACGCAGTCTTGAAAGCGGCTTCTCAGCGTCGGCTTTTCTATTTTTGATGTAGCTTCTAACGCTTTCATATTGTTTAGTGACATTTTGAAGAAAATTGGCTCAAAAAACTAAAAGAAAGCGGCATGAGTAATTGCTGCCTACGCCGCTTGTTTCAAATCAAGCCTGACGGTTAATTATTACCGCGATTGGTAGTTCGCCGGTATCGGCAGGTCGTTCATTTGTCCGAGCGGCGCCGCCCGGAAGCCGCCGTTGGAACTTTGAATGACATACCAGATTCCCGTTGCCGGACGGAACACCGCGAAGTCGGTCGCCCCGTCGCCGTCGTAATCGCCCGGTGTCGGCACGTCGCCGGTCAAGCCGAACAAGGTCGCCGTCGGCAGGTGGTTGCTGCTTTGCCGCACATACCAGAAGCCGTCGGAAGAATCAAAACGCTCGTATAAGTCGCCGCGCCCGCGCCCGAACTGTGCAAAAGTGCCGAAGTATTTGCCGGTTCGGTCGTGCTGGCGAGACCTCCATCGTAATCGCGCTCGTGTGCGTTCCCGCATTAACCGCGTCAAACACCGCCTTCACAGTCGCATAAGTCGCGTTTGCCGTGCCGCCCGTCGCCGTTACATTGACATTCTGCGCTGACGCGGCGATTGCCAAAAATGTTGTCAGCGATACCAAAAATCCGATCTTTCTTAACATTTTCATAAACTCTCCTTTTGAATTATTGTCTGCTTGTTCACTAAACAAACTCGTCTGCCGCGAACACGACAGATTAACTAACTCACCTGACGCGGAATGCCGAATCTTGTGGCTGTGCCACCTGATGTGCGGAAAGGCTCTGCCTTGCCGTCAAGTTTGCAAGAAATAAAGAGGCTCCGCCTCGCTTTTCACAGCAAACGGTGAGGCACCGCCTCACAAAGTTAGTGAAATGTTTTCGGAAAGGCAGAGCCTTTCCGGTCGTTACTCTCTGAAATTTTGCGGCTGTGCCGCCACCGTGAGGCGCAGCCTCGATAAAATTAGGAGAAACTTAACGGAAAGGCGAAGCCTTTCCGCACATCAGGCGGCACAGCCGCATTTTTGCGTAACATCAGTTATTAAGAAAACGATTCGGAATAGATGAGCGATGAAAGATGATAAGCAGGTGAGCAAAAGTTTTGCGACATTTTGCTCTGTGTTCAGAGTCCACGCTTCAGCGTGAAACCGCTAGCGAAGCGCGGCGGTTTGGCAAACTAAAGTGTGGACTCTGAACTTTTCAAAATACCTCAAAACTTTTGCTCACCTGCTTAACTGATAGATTTTATCGCTCATCTATTCCGAAGAAAAATCTTCATCATAAAATTTGAGACATCCCAAAAATAGATGGCGGCGCGTCGGTTATCAGAGGTAAAAAATCAAAGAATTTTTTGAGCCAATGGCGGAATCGAAGAAAAATTGGGCGATTACTGCGAGTGCTTTCGAGCGGCTTTTAACTTGGCTGGACGCTGGAGAAAATTCCGACGGGCGCAATTATCTGGAAATGCGGCGGCGATTGGTTTACTATTTTGACCGTAAAAACTGTTTGACACCCGATGACTTTGCCGACGAAACTCTCAATCGAGTCGCTCGCCGTTTGGAAGAAACGGAAACGATTGAGAGCGAAACGCCCGCTAAGTTTTGCTACATTACGGCGCGGTTTGTTTTTATGGAGTCCTTGCGCGGAACGGATAAGAAAAGCGTTCCGCTCGATGATGTTTTGCGACAGTCGAAAGCGAACCAGTTCGCGGCAGCGGAACGCGATGAGGAAAAGGAAATAAAGGAAAAAATGCTCGACTGTCTCGAACACTGCACCGGCGAATTGGAGGCGGCGAACCGCGATATTATCGTCGGTTATTATTACGGCGAAGAGCGAATTAAAATCGAAAATCGCCGCGCGTTGGCGGGAAAATTGGGAATTTCGACGAACGCCTTGAGCATTCGCGCCTGCCGCATCCGCGATAAACTGGAACTTTGCATCGGCAAATGCGCGGGCGAAAGCTGAATGCTCGCGGCATAAAATTGACGGCAAATAATAAAGCGCACTTCGTCTATGAAATATTTTTCGGATTTTGTCTTATAGAATTGAGGCGAGTTTGTCTCGTCGTTATCCGATATGAACGAACGGAAATATAACAATCAGGAGATTACCGAATATCTGCTCGGCTCGCTGCCCGAAATTGAAACGGAGCGGTTTGACGAACTGAGTTTTACCGCCGAAGATTTTGCCGACGCGCTTGCCTCCGCCGAAAAGGATTTGGTTGACGCTTATATTCACGAAGAACTGGCGGGCGCGACTCTGGAAAAATTCAAAACGCATTATCTCGCTTCGCCGCTGCGCCGCGAGAAAGTAGAATTTGCTAAAAACTTTCAAATTTACGCCAAACGAAATATCGCCGAAACGAACGCCGACTCTGCGGCTCAAGAATCGAAACCGAAAAGCCGCACCGGATTTTTCGCCGATTTTTTTTCCGCGCTGAATATCTTCAAAACTCCGAATCAAATGCGGCAATGGAGTTTCGCCGCCGTTTTGCTGGCAGTTTTTATCTTTAGCGGCTGGCTTTTAATCGGACTGGTTAATCGGCAGACGAACGATATTCAAGCGAAACGCGACTCGAATTCGCCGCGCGAACCGGAATTGAAAATCGAACCGAACGGCAATTATTCGGTGAACTCTGCGCCTGAAAAAGAAGTGGCGATGACGAATCGGGAAACCGATTCGCCGCCGCAAAATTCGGAAAAAGATTTGGCGGCAAATCAAAAACTAACGCCGCAAACGATGCCCGCGCCGAAACAATCGCCGCCTTCGACTGCGCCTAAAATCAGCATCGCGTCGTTCATTCTTGCGCCGCCGCTGCGCGGTGTCAGCCGTCTTCCGAGTTTTTCGATTCCGAAACAAACGAGCGATGTCGCAATGCAGTTGCAATTAGAATCAGACGATTTTACGGCTTACCGCGTTGCGCTCGTCAATCAAGCCGACCGAAAACTCTGGCGCAGCGGCTCGCTCAAATCAAAATCGAAAGGCGACGATAAAATTCTGAACATCCGTTTTCCGGCGAAACTCTTAAAATCTCAAACGTATTCGCTCGTCGTTACCGGCATCAACTCCGGCGGCGAAGCGGAAATTATTAGTAACTATCCGTTTCAATCCGTGTTAAAATAATCGCTCGAAAGTAAAATCCCGCTGACAAAAAAACGGAGGTTCGTCGATGTTTCCTAAAATATCTTTCCGGTTATTAAATCACCCGGCGAAAAAGAGTTTTCGCCTTTTTTCGCTATCGGTAATCTTTCTCGCCGCGCAATTCGGATACAGCCAAAATGCCGCGCTCGAATCAAACGTGCCGGTCGAGCGCGAAATTGCCGCTAAAGAAAAGCACGAATATCAAATCACTCTCGCCGAAAATCAGTATGCCGCCATCACCGTCGAGCAGCGCGGGATTGATGTCGCCGTTCGCATTTTTAACAAAACGGACAAGCGGGCGATGGTGCAGAGAGATTCTATTCTGAAAACCGATGGGCGGGAAAGCATAGATTTCGTCGCGGCGACGGCGGGCGTTTATCGTCTGGAGATCGAGGCTAAATTGATGTCGGCGGCGACGGGACGCTATTCGGTTCGGCTCGCCGAAATTCGCCCGTCAACCGCCAAGGAACGAAGTTTGGAAGAAGCGCGAAAACTTCATAACGAAGCCGTTCGGCTTTGGAACGCGGGCGAATATGACGAAGCGTTGCCGTTGGCGACGCGCTCGCTTGAGATTCGTGAGCGGGAATCGGGCGCGGACGATATAGATTTTGCCGCGTCGCTCGCCAATCTCGCGTTAATCGTTTGGTCAAAAGGCGATTACGAAAAAGCGATTTCCTTAAATCAACGCGCCTTGAAAATTCGGGAAAAATTTTTCGGAACTTACCATCACGACGTTGCCCGCACCTTGCATAATATGGCGATTGTCTATTCCGAGATTGGAAATTATGAAGAATCCATCCGGCTTTTCGAGAAAGCCGTCGAGATTCGTGAAAAAATTTTGGGTCCCGATAACGCCGACCTCGCCACTTCGCTCGGTAATCTGAGCAGCCAATACAAAATCCTCGCCGATTACTCGAAAGCCGAACAATTGGTGCGCCGCGCACTTGAAATAAAAGAAAAAACGCTGCCGCCGAACAGTTCCGGTATCGCTTATTCATTATCCGGTCTGGCGGACGTTTATTCCGACAAAGGCGATGAAGATAAAGCCCTGGAATTTTATCAACGCGCACTCGACATTTGGGAAAAAGCACTCCGCCCGGATCACCCGGACATCGCCCGCGGTTTGGAGAATCTCGCCGCCGCCTACGTCGCCAAAGGCGATTATCAACAAGCGGAAGCACAGTATCGGCGGGCATTAAACATCTTACAAAAAGCCTTCGGACAAGAACATCCGCGCATTGTGAGTATACTGGGCAGTTTGGCGGTTTTATATCACCGGCAAGGCGATTATAAGCAAGCCGAACCGCTTTTCCAACAAAGCGTCGCAATGGCGGAAAAGACTCTCGGCAAAGAAGACCGTGATTATTCGACGGCTCTCTATAATCTGGCGTGGTTTTATACCGACAAAGGCGATTACCAAAAAGCCGAACCGTTGTATGAACAAGCGGTATCAATCGCCGAAAAACTCTTCGGCTCACAGCACCCGGACGTGATTATTTATCTGAACGGTTTGGCGCGAAACTGTCAGGCAAAGGGCGACACCGGGCGAGCCTTAAATTTTTGGACGCGGGCGCATAAACTCAGCGAACGCCACGCGCAGTTAGTTCTCGCCGCCAACTCCGAACGGCAAAAACTTCTGTATCTCAACGCGCTGTCCGGCGAAACGAATCAATACGTTTCGGCGCATCTGAAGTTTGCGCCGGACGACGCGGCGGCGCTCGAACTCGCTTTGACGACCGTTTTCGAGCGCAAAGGGCGCGTCTCGGACGCGATGACTTTGGAATTTGCCGCTTTACGGAATCGCTTCGACCCAAGTGACCAAATTCTGCTCGATAAATTAAAGGAAACGACCGCGCAGTCGGCGCGAAAGGTTTTGAACGAATCGCCGAATACGACACCGGAAACGCGCCGAACACAAATTGTTGAATTGGAAGAGCGCAAAGAAAAATTAGAGATTGAAATAAGCCGCCGCAGTTCCGAATTTCGGACGCAGACTCAGCCCGTAACGATTGCCGCGATTCAATCGGCACTACCCGAAAACGCCGCGCTGGTTGAATTCACCATTTATCGCCCGTTCAATCCGCAAGCCGTCGGCGAAGGCGACCGGGCATACGAAGAACCGCGCTATGTCGCTTACGTCGTGCGCCGGAAAGGGGCGATTCAATGGAAGGATTTAGGCGCGGCGAAAACGATTGACGAAGCGATTGAAAATCTCCGGCAATCGCTGCGCGACCCGGAGCGCAAAGACGTTCAAACGCTCGCCCGCGCCGTTGACGAAAAAGTGATGCAGCCGGTTCGCGCACTTTTGGGCGATACCAAAGAATTGCTCGTCTCGCCCGACGGCGAATTAAATTTGATTCCGTTTGAAGCGTTGGCTGACGAACGAGGAAATTATTTAATCGAAAATTATTCGTTCACTTATTTGACGAGCGGGCGCGATTTGCTGCGGATGCAGACAGCGCGAACGAGCAAAAGCGATTTGCTGGTTATCGCCGACCCGACTTTCGGAACGCCCGCCGCCGAAGAAAAGGCAAACGGCGCGGCGCGAACGAAAACGTCCGCCCGCCGCCAAAAACGCCGGAGCGTAACCGCCGCCCGCGATCTGTCGGAAGTTTATTTCGCGCCCCTCAGCGGCACGGCGCAGGAAGCGCGTTCGATTCAAAAAATGTTTCCGAACGCGACGTTTTTGACCAAAGCGCAGGCGACCGAATCGGCAGTCAAGCAAATCGCCGCGCCGCGCATTCTGCACATCGCCACGCACGGATTTTTTCTCGAAGACGACGCAGCGAATTCACAATCGGCAATTCGCGGATTGGGCGCGAGCGGCAAAGTCGAAAATCCTTTACTGCGTTCCGGCTTGGCTCTGGCGGGCGCGAACCGGCGCGGCGGCACGGGCGACGACGGAATTTTAACCGCGCTCGAAGCGTCCGGCTTAAATCTTTGGGGAACGAAATTAGTTGTTCTGTCCGCCTGCGACACCGGTCTCGGCGAAGTCAAAAACGGTGAAGGCGTTTATGGTTTGCGCCGCGCTTTCGTTTTGGCAGGCGCGGAATCGCTGGTGATGAGTTTATGGTCGGTCAGCGATTACGCGACGCGCGAATTGATGACCGATTACTACAAAAATCTCAAACAGGGAACGGGACGCGGCGCGGCGCTCAGGCAAGTCCAACTCGAAATGCTGAAAAAAAACGGACGACGGCATCCGTTTTATTGGGCGGCGTTTATTCAATCGGGCGAATGGGCGAATCTCGACGGCAAACGCTGATTGAGGATTTCGCAACCCTGTTTTTAATTACCGATGAAAACAGCCTGTTCCGACGGGCTGTTTTTTTTGCGGCACAACGTCAGAACCGGGCGCCGCCGCGCCCCGCGCTGGTGAGAAGGCAAAAATAAAAAAGTAAAATGTTAAATGTTAAATGTTAAAAGT
>JAJAYR010000325.1 GCA_026786155.1 Pyrinomonadaceae bacterium | reverse complement strand
GTTTGACTTCGCCCACGGAAGTAATCGCGTTTTTCGTCGAATACGGGTCGCGGATGCCGCCTTTCAAAAATGGCGTTCCCTGCGCGTCGAATTCAATCGGTAAATTTTTGAAGCACATAATTTATTTTCACCACAAAATCGAAACAAACTAATCTTTATAAACTTCCGGCGTGTGTTTGCCTTTCGCCTTGAGCGAGCCTTTGCCCACTACGTCGCCCGGTCTGGTCGAGCCGCTATACTGCAATTTTTGATACAGATAGTGCATCGCCTGATTGACCCGCGACGGTTTTTGAAACTCGCTCCAACCGCTCGGAACCGCGTCGTTTTCTTCCCAACGCGCTTCCATATTTTGATATTTAATCGTCATTCGCCGAAGGCGCCGGATGACCGCGCCGTAAGTTCTGACGGCGTTGCTCGAAACATTTGAACCCGGCGGCATTTTATAAAACGGCGCGAATTTGTCGGGAAAACCGGGCATCGTGCAGCCGATACACACGCCGCCCGTATTCATACAGCCGCCCATATGGTTGATTGCGCCGCGCGAAGTGATGTTGCACTGGACGACCGGACCCCAGCAGCCGATTTCCACCAGACACTCTTTTTGCCCGTATTTGGTCGCAAAACTTCCTTCTTCGTAGTAGCCGCCGCGCACGCATTTGGTATGCACCGTGTCGTTGAAAAGCCACGACGGACGACCGAGTTCGTCGAATTCGGGCAGCGGTCCGATGCCTTGCAGGAACAATAAAACCATCGCCACCGTCTCGGTAAAATTGTCGCCGACCGGAGCGCAGCCGGGAATGTTGATAACCGGCAAACCGGCTGTGCCGCGGTAATCTTTGCCCAAATAATCCATCAAACTCATCGAATTCGTCGGATTTCCGGCGGCGGCGGGAATTCCGCCCCACGTCGCGCAAGTTCCGATAGCGATGACGGCAGCCGCGCCCGGTGCAAGCCGTTTGAGCCATTCGGTCGTCGGAATCGGACGGTGCTGGTCGCCGCCCAAATGTTCCGAACCGAGTGCCGACCAATAACCGCCGGTCGCCGCCGCGATACTTTCGTCGGGAATCGAACCTTCAAAGCAGACGACATACGGCACATCCAATTCGCCGCGCTCGGCTTGGTAAAAACTGGCGACAAATTCGGCGCCCGCTTCGACCGACAAAACCGGATGATGCAGAATAATCTGCGGCACGCCGGGAATCGTGCCAGCCAGCAAATTTTCAAGCGGCGGCTGTGTCGCGCCCGCCACGGCAACCGTGCAGCCGTCGCAGCTCATTCCCGCGAGCCAGAAAACGTGAACCGTCTCCAGCGGTCCGAAAGATAATTCCTTCGGCTTCGGTTCGGGTTTTACCTGTCGCGCAACATTGGCATCAGTCGGATTTCCGGCGAGTGATTTCGGGTCGTCTAACATAAAACTTCTCCTTAATCTAACAGTTCGGTTTTGATAAAATTTTCGATGCCGAAGAACTATTCAGCGGCACGCGCATCCGCAAATCGGCGGCGAGTTTTTCAACTTCCTTCACTACTAATGCGTTTGGATTAAAATCATATAAAGATTTCCCTTCCAAATCGGCTTGCGTTACGTCAGTATCAAACGGAATTTTGGCGATGATTTCCAAATCATTCGTGCGGCAAAAATCCGTCACGGCTTTTTCGTCTTCCGCGCTGCGATATTTATTGACGACGGCGTAAATATGGTTGATGCCGAGGGCGCGGGCGAGCGGCAAAGTCCGCCGCGCGGTTTCGAGCGAACGATAATACGGCTCGGTCACAATCAGCATCACGTCAACGTGCCGAACCGTGCCGCGACTGAGATGTTCGAGCGACGCTTCCATATCCATCACGGTAATTTTATCGGCTTCCGAAACTATTTCTCCCATCAAGCTGCGAACCGCAGCATGCGCGGAACAGAGTCAGCCCGCGCCGGCGGTTTCGACTTTCGTCCCGACTATCAGGCGCATTCCGTCCGGCGCGGCAATGCCGTGCAAAGCGGTGATATTTTCTACCGTGTCTTTCAGGACAAGCCGCATTTTGCCGTCCGCGTCTTCAACTCTTTCCGTGATACAGCCGCGCGGAATCCAATGAATTTCTTCGAGCGTTTGCGCGTCCAATCCCAAAGCCATTCCGAGATTCGGATTCGGGTCGCCGTCAATCGCCAACACGGGAAAACCTTTTTTGGCAAACACCCGCGCCAGCGTCGCCGAAATCGTCGTCTTCCCCGAACCGCCTTTGCCGCTGATTCCAATTTTCATAATTTTAATTGATGAGTTTATTTAACGCCCAAAACTCCCGCAACATTGCCGAGATGAATATCCGCGCTCGTCAAACTTTCGCCGACCGCCGCAAAACCGCCGACTACGGGAGCGAGTGAATTGTTGATGCCGTCAATACAATCTGGCAAAGGCGAAGTTTCGGTTTCAATCGCCCGCACGCCGTAAGCGATTTTATCAAGACTTTTACCGATGCCTTCGAGCGCGAGCGCGATGTAAAATAATCCGATGCCGAGCGCAACTAGCAAAACGGCGGCGGCGACAATCGTTAAAATCGTCAATAACAAAACCGTATTCATTATTTTTTACCTCCGCCGAAGAAGTTTGAGACGAGCGTTAATTTTTTATCTATCGCGTCGGCGACGTTCACAATCGGTGTCGCATTGGCAATCAGCGCGGCGGCGACTTCGTTGGTTGCCGTCAAGTTTTTTAACGCCGAAGTATTACCCGCGATTCCGCCCGCCGCCGCCAAAGTTCTTCCCGCCAAGCTGTCAATCTTGCGAGCGGCTTTAATCACCCGAATCAGAAAATAGACATCAATCACCGTCACAATTAAAGCGACAATTAACCCAATCCACCACACGATTCTTATTGTATTTTCAACGTCAGGAGTCAGTTCGATTAAAAACATTGATTGACCTCGCAAATTTTTATTTAACGCGCCACCGTTACCGCGTCGAGCGTTTCCTGAAGATGCTCGTTCGCCGAAACAAAGCTCGATTCAGCAACCATCAAGCCGCCTGCCAGTCCGCCGAGCGAACCGTTTAATTTTTCGACGACGCCATTGAGCGGCGCGGTATCTTTTTAGACTTGCTGCAAACCCGCGCTGATGCCGCCGAGTTTTTTCGCCACGCTCATCAAAGTCGTCAAAATCGCAATCAGCCCGACCGCCAGCGTCAGCACCAAAATCACAAAATAACCAATCGTCAACCAGGTCAGCAGTCCCATAAAAAGTTATGCTCCTTTTGTTAAAGCGTTCCGTAAATGGGTTAATTTTCCGTTGATTTCTCCGGCGACTCCGGCGATTGATTGGGCGGTTTTGAGAATGTCTCCGGCGACGACGTTGGTGTCTTTGAGCATCCAAATCGAAACCGTATTTCCGGCGATTAGTTTTCCGGCTTGCCAGATGTCTTTGGCGTGGTCGTCAATTTTGCGGGCGGTTAAAACAATCGCAATCAGCAGCGCCGCGACAATCAAAATCACCACGGTTGCGGCGATCAGCGAATAAGTCCAAATCGTAATCGAATCCATCGTTAATTCCTCCAAATCTTTAAGACAAAACACAATGTGCGCCTGATAAAATCCTGGCAGCAACGCGGATTAACAAAGACAACTAATTATCAAAATGCAATTTACGGGAAGGGGTTTTCAAATAGTAACAATCAAAACGCTTATTGGCAATAATTTGTTTAAAGACATTGCCGATTAACTTTAAATATTCGGTTATCGAAACACTTTAGCGACCTTGATTTTTGTAAAATTAATCAATCGTTCAATGATTCGACGCTTCTGATTTTTGCGAAGCGTATTTAGAAAGCGCGAACAGACTTTGCCGCAATTTTCTGCCTTCGATTGTCAGCGCGTATTCGACACGCGGCGGCGTTTCGGAAAAAGTTTGACGATCAATCAGCCCGGCTCGTTCGAGTTCCGCCAGCCGAATAGTCAAGGTCGAAGAACTCATATCGTCCATCGTAATTTTCAAATCATTAAACCGAATGTTTTCTCGTTCGCCGATCACGGTCAGCAGCCGAAGCGCGTATTTGCGCCCGACGATTTGCACCAGACCGGTCGCCGGACACATACATTCAACGGCATCATTCGGTTTTGCGTCCGCGCACCCGCAAGCGTTTTCTTTTGGCAAACTTGAAATCGGCAGATTCATCTGTTTCGACGCTCAAACGTATAAAGTTTAAACGCAATACTTACTCGATTCTCCAATCATTGAACAATACGACTTTATCACTTTTTTTCAGATAAAAGCACCTAAATTTTGTTTGCAATTAAATATCCTCAACATTTTTTATAACGCGCGATTAGGAAAGGTTTGACAAACTTTCCGTAAAGCGTTATCACAATTAAACACTTCGATTTATCGAACTTAACTCGTTCTCCGAGAACAGACGGAAAAATTTATTACAAATTAAGCTGACGTAAAACCCTTCTTTGTAATAATTAAGAAATCCGTTTGAATTAGAAAGCACTTGGCGCGATGTAAATATTACCTGCAAATATGAAAAAGAAATTGTTTCTCGTCCTTTTATCTATTGCGGCAACGGCGTTTTTTTATTCCGCCGCTTCGATTTTGGTTTTCGCTCAAACCGCGACGGCGACATTGGTCGGTCGCACGATTGATGAAGCGGAAGCGGTTTTGCCAGGCGTGAAAGTAACGCTCACGCAAATAACGACTGGTCAGACGCGCACGGTGACGAGCGACGAATCCGGTGATTTCGTTTTTCTACTGCTTCCGGCGGGAAAATATCAATTGACGGCGGAGCGCGACGGTTTTCAAAAATTGATTTACCGTGAATTTGATTTGCAGGTTGACCAGAGGGCGAGTCTCGACCTCGCGCTTAAAGCCGGACAAATAACCGAAACCGTCGAAATCAACAGTGAGGCTTCGCCCTTGCAGACCGAATCGGCATCAATTGGAACGGTGATTAGTCAGGAAAAAATCATTCGTTTGCCGCTCAACGGGCGCGAATTTCAGCAGCTCGCATTGCTCGTTCCCGGGGCAGTTCCGGCGGCGCAGGGTTCTTCGCTCTCGTTTCGCGGCGGCTTTAACGTCGGCGGTTCGCGCGAATCGGCGAATCAATTTCTGCTCGACGGCGCGGACAACAACAACTCGTCGGCGAACCAATTCACGTTTCGCCCGTCGGTTGATATGATTCAGGAATTTAAGGTGCAAACCAACAGTTATTCCGCCGAATTCGGCAGAGGCGCGGGCGCACAAATCAACATCATCACCAAATCCGGCACGAATAAATATCACGGCAACGCCTTTGAGTTTCTGCGAAATTCGAGGTTTGATGCCAAAAACTTTTTCGATTTGCCCGGCACGACTCCGCCGTTCAAACGCAACCAATTCGGCGGCACGTTCGGCGGACCGCTGCCGTTTTTGAATTTCGGCGAAGGCGGCAAAGTTTTCAATTCGGGCAAAGACCGCACGTTTTTCTTTATCAGCTATGAAGGCTTGCGTCTGCGGCAAGGCATCACGCGCGGCGCGGCGGTTCCGACCGCTGATTTTATTAACGGCAATTTTTCAGCCTTGCTTAATCGCGCCGTGCCGATTGTGATTCGTGACCCGCAGACAGGTCAGCCGTTTGCGGGAAATATTATTCCGGCAAACCGAATCAATTCAATCGGTCAGGCAATCGCCCGCTTTTTTCCCGCGCCGAATGCTTCCGATCCGGTGCGGAATTTGATTTCAACGCTCTCGCGCCCACAGGATGCCGACCAGATTTCCGTTCGCATTGACCATCGTTTTACCGAAAAATCAAACATCTTTTTTCGTTACAGCGTCAACCAAGATCAGCAAATTGACGTTTTCGACACGCTCGTCGGCACAATTAACACCGGTCTTCCCGGCTTCGGGCGCAACGACAATCAACTGACCAAAAGCCTTTCGTTTAGCTACACGCAAATCATCAATTCGCGGGCGGTCAACGAATTTCGCATCGGCTACAACTTTTTGCGGCAAATCCGCGCTCCCGAAAACAAAACTGATTTTGTCACCCAGTTCGGTCTGACCGGACTCGCCAGCGACCCGCGCACGTTCGGTTTTCCCGCTTTTCGCGTAACCGGTTTCGATCCGCTCGGCGACAACGTGCAGTTGCCGCAGGAACGCACCGACACCACTTTACAATTTGTTGACAACATTTCTTTGCAGCGGGGAGCGCACACGATTAAAGCCGGATTGGATTTGCGCCCGTTTCGCTCGGAAAATTTCAATCCGGGTTCGTCGCGCGGCGATTTTCGGTTCACCGGACTTTACACGAATTTCGGTTTGGCTGATTTGCTGCTCGGTTTAATCGCGCAGGACACGCGCGGCATCGGCAGTGCCGCGCGCGTCCGCCTTCAGGATTCCTACGGCTTTTATGTGCAGGACGATTGGAAAGTTTCGCGCCGCCTGACGTTTAATCTCGGTCTGCGCTACGAACTCAATCCGCCGCTCACCGAACCCGATAATCTGCTCTCGAATTTCGACCCGCAAACCCGTTCAATCATTGTTGCCGGTCAAAACGGATTGGGCAAAACGGTTTATCAAATTGACAAAAACAATTTCGCGCCGCG
>JAJAYR010000324.1 GCA_026786155.1 Pyrinomonadaceae bacterium | reverse complement strand
TCGGGCGTGATTTGATTTAATTTAAGCTGTTCGCCCTGCTCGACTTTCGGCAGATTCAAATCTTCGTCCGAATCTTCCGAACCGCTTTCCGGCTTTTCGTCGCGTCCTTCCTGATAAACTTTCAAAAACCCGTCGAATTTCTGCACCGAACCGGTCGCGCGAAACGTGAAACGTCCGGCTTTGATGTCAATCGTCGTCGCGTCGAAAATCGCCGCCGTCATCTGTGAAGCGACGAAACGCTTCCAAATCAGCGTGTAAAGTTTCAGTTCGTCCGCTGACAGATAATTTCTCAAAGATTCGGGTGTGCGGTTGGCATCGGTCGGGCGAATCGCTTCGTGCGCGTCCTGTGCGTCTTTTTTGCCGCGATAAATCACCGGCTTTTCCGGTAGATAATTTTTCCCGTAATTCCCGCCGATAAAATCGCGGACTTCGGCGATTGCCGTATCGGAAACGCGCACCGAATCCGAACGCATATAAGTTATCAGCCCGACTGCGCCTTCGCTGCCGATTTCCATTCCTTCGTAAAGTTTCTGCGCCGTGGACATCGTGCGTTTGACGGCGAAACCTAATTTGCGCGACGCTTCCTGCTGCAATTTCGAGGTGATAAACGGCGGCACGGGATTTCGTTTGCGTTCTTTCGTCGTTACCGATTCGACGATGAAATTTTCTTTCTCGGCTTCGGCGACGATTTCAGTTGCCGTCGTTTCATCTTTAATATGCGTTTCGTTTTTCTTTAAGTCTTCATCGAAACTACCGGTTTTCAAAGTTTTATCTTCGATTCTGTAAAGCCGCGCATCGAATTTCGGCGGCAGTTTCGCCGACAGATTCGCGGCAATCGTCCAGTATTCGGTTTTGACGAACGCTTCAATTTCGCGTTCGCGGTCAACAACCAAACGAACGGCGACCGTCTGAACTCGTCCCGCACTCAATTTCCCGCCGATGTTTTTCCAGAGAATCGGCGAAACTTTATAGCCGACTAATCTGTCCAAAATCCGCCGGGCTTGCTGCGCGTCAACCAAGTCTTTATTGATTTGTTTTGGTTGTTTGAAAGCGTCTTTAATCGCGTTTTTGGTGATTTCGTTGAACATCACGCGAAACACTTCTTTTTTCGGCTTTTTCGGCACGATTTCTTCCGCCAAATGCTGACAAATCGCTTCGCCTTCGCGGTCAGGGTCAGCCGCGAGAAAAATCGTGTCGGCTGCCTTCGCCGCTTTTTTGAGGTCGGAGACGGTTTTTTTGTTGTTGCGCTTTTTCGTGTCGGGAATGACTTCGTAAGTCGGCTCGAAATTATTTTCGATGTCCACGCCCAAACCTTTCGACGGCAAATCCTTGATATGCCCGATTGACGCGAGGACTAAATAATCGCTGCCGAGGTATTTATTAATTGTTTTCGCCTTTGCGGGCGATTCGACGATAACTAAATTCTTTGCCATTTAATTTTGTATAAAAACTTTATTCGATAAATTGCGTCGCATAAACTTTAGTTTGCGCGATGCGATTTCTTATTTTGTAAAACTTCTTAAGAAAACTACCGACGCTTTCCTATCTCAACTTAAAACTGAATCAATTTCCGTCGCGTTTTCCGATTCAAACATTCGGCGAACGTCGGCGAACGTCGCGCCGGAGAACTGAAATTGCCGCCACGATTCGCGCTGCGGGTCGAAAGCGTGAATTGTTTTCTTCACGCCGTTTTGCATTTCCGCCACGATTTCAAAGTTTTCGGTTTCCGCTTGACGAACGATTTTCGCGTCCCGAATCGTGTCGGGCGAAATTGCGTTCGACTCTTTCATTTTCAAAATTTGCTGCGCGGCGAGCATTTCGTCAACAGTCAAAAACGGTTCAAACCCGTAAATCCGCCGGAGCGCGTGGCATTTATCGCTGCCCGCTTCAAACTTGCGGCACGTTTGCGGTCTGCGCTCATAAATTCCGCACGGTGTTTTCCCGTCAGCGGTCGTTTCCAGAGCCGTGCAGAAAAGCGTTTCTGCGTCGCGCTGTAAATAAGAATCAATTATCGTTTCGCCGCTTTCGTCCGTTACATTCCAGATGTTTTCCGGCGGCGCGTCGTCGGTTGCCGTTACGCCGACGACGAATAAAAACGTGCAGCACGCGCCGCACGTCAGACAATCAGGAATGGGCGCGTCCGGCGGCGTAACAAAACTTTTCGTCCGTTTGGTCGGCAAATCTTCAAGCGGCAGTTGCGGCGGCAAAAGATTCGTCCATTTGCGGGCATCGAGCGCGATTATCATTTGCCAGAATTCATCTTCGGTAAAATTTCGCCGCCGTTCGATTTGCACAAATTCCGCGTCGCTCATAGCATTTTTTCCTCGCTCAAATTTTGCGGGCATAACGGTTGCCCGGCAGCGTCCGCACGAGTTCGCGCATTTCCAAACCTAACAAAGCCGCGCTCAAATCGCCAAACGACAATTTGCTTTCTTCCGACAAATTATCAATGTGCCGCGCTTCGTCCGCCGAAAGCGTTTGCCAGATTCGGCTTTCGTTTTCGGTCAGATTCGCGGGCGAAGTTTCCGACTGTTTCGCCGCCGATTTTTCCTTATCATCAATTTTCGGCGGCAAAATCGCGGCGGCGATTTCCGGCGGCAACTCCGAAACGACATCCTGCCACTGCTGAACCAGTTTCGCGCCCGCCGACTTTATCAAATAATTTGTCCCGAACGAATTTTTCGACGTGATATTTCCCGGCACGGCGAGAACCTCGCGGTTCTGCTCCATCGCCAGCCGCGCCGTAATTAAAGAGCCGCTACGTTCGGACGCTTCGATGACTAAAATTCCCAAACTCAAGCCGCTTATGATTCGATTGCGATACGGAAAGTTGTCCTTCAAAGGCGGCGTGGTCAAAGGGAACTGCGAAACGACTGCGCCGCC
>JAJAYR010000323.1 GCA_026786155.1 Pyrinomonadaceae bacterium | reverse complement strand
GTAGACGCATAAGTGAAGAAATAGCGTAAAGCAATAATCGTTATTGGAGATTGTGGTTTTTTACGCGAACGCAGGACGCGGGCAGACGGAGTAAGGAGGGAATATGACGGTTTCAGCAAAAGTTAAAGACCCGGTGTGCGGGATGACGATAGATGCGGGAAAAGCGGCGGGAAAGAGTGAATTTGGCGGCGAAACTTATTATTTCTGCTCGCCGGTTTGCAAGGATAAATTTGACACGAATCCGGCGCAGTTTGCCGCGTCTGAAGGAAATGGAGAAGTTGCCGCCGCCACAGCTTCCAACGGCAAAAATACCGAATCGCTGAAAAACGCGGACGTGATGAGCGGGCGGCGCAATGACCATTCAACGCCGAACGGCTTAGCTGAGCGCGTGGATTTACCGATAACGGGAATGACCTGCGCGGCGTGCGCCAACCGAATTGAAAAGCAATTAAAAAAACAAGCGGGCGTGGAAACGGCTTCGGTGAATTTTGCCACGTCAAAGGCGACGGTTAATTACGACACGAGCAAAACGAGCGTCGCCGATTTGATAAACACCGTCAAAAATGTCGGCTACGACACCGCCGGAACTTCGACCGTGGAATTCGTCGTTGACGATTCGGCGCGCCCCTCGGGTTCGAGCGTTCAGCTTGAACAGCATCTCGCAAAAGTGCGCGGTGTTATTAAAGTGAATTTTAATTTGGCGACGATGGCAGTTGCGGTCGAGTATCTGCCCGATGCGGCGAGTGTAAAGGCGATTCGCGCGGCAATCGAAGATTTCGGCTATCGCGTCGGCGAGGTTTCCGGCAACGGAGAAGCGGCGGAAGACTCTCTGGAAAAAGCACACGCCGCCGAATACGCCGATTTGAAACGAAAATTCTGGGTCGCCGCCGTTTTGTCGCTCCCGATTCTGGTCATCGTGATGTCGCACGGAACAATTGAACTGTTCAATTTTCCCGGCGTTAATTGGCTGCAGCTCGTGCTGGCAACGCCGGTCGTTTTTTATTCGGGCTGGCAGTTTTATCGCGGCGCGTGGGCGGCGTTCCGGCATCGCGCGGCTGATATGAACACGCTGATTGCCGTCGGCACGGGAACGGCTTACATCTACTCGGTTCTCGCCACAATTTTCCCGTCATTTTTTATCAGCGCGGTCGGACAAACGATGAATATGCCGGGAATGGACGCGATGTCGAGCGTTCCGGTTTATTTCGAGGCGGCAAGCGTTATTATCGCGCTGATTGTGCTTGGGCGAATGCTCGAAGCGAGGGCGAAAGGGCAAACCGGCGCGGCGATTAAAAAACTCGTCGGTCTGCAAGCTAAAACGGCTCGCGTCATTCGGGACGGGCGCGAGATGGAAATCGAAACCGAAGAAGTCGTTCCGGGCGACATCGTGCAGGTTCGTCCGGGCGAAAAAATTCCGGTTGACGGCGTTTTGGTTGAAGGCGGTTCGGCAATTGACGAATCAATGCTGACCGGGGAGAGCCTGCCGGTCGAAAAGAAAACGGGCGACGAAGTTTTCGGCGCGACGATCAATAAAACCGGCGCGTTTCAGTTTAAGGCGACAAAAGTCGGTAAAGACACGGCACTTCAGCAGATTGTAAAACTCGTGCAGGAGGCGCAAGGCTCAAAACCGCCGATTGCTAAACTGGCTGACCAAATCAGCGGCATTTTTACGCCGGTTGTCATCTGTATTGCGATTGCGACGTTCGTCATCTGGTTTGTCGCCGCTTCGCCGGAAGTGCGTTTCACGATGGCACTCGTCAATTTTGTTTCAGTTTTGATTATCGCCTGTCCGTGCGCTTTGGGTTTGGCAACCCCGACGGCGATTATGGTCGGGACGGGCAAGGGCGCGGAAAACGGGATTTTGATTAAAGGCGGCGATTCACTTGAAACGGCGCATAAATTAAACACGGTCGTTTTAGATAAAACCGGCACGATTACCAGAGGCGAGCCGAGCTTAACGGACGTAGTAACGGCGGACGGATTCGCCGAAAATGATTTTTTGAAAATCGTCGCTTCCGCCGAAAAACAAAGCGAACATCCGCTGGCGGCGGCAATCGTGCGCGGCGCGGAGGCGCGGAATTTAGAGTTTGAAAAAGTCGAAAATTTCAACGCGCTCGAAGGTCGCGGCATTGAGGCAAAAGTTTCGGGAAAAAATTTACTGCTCGGAAACTTGCGCCTGATGAACGAGCGGCAAATTTCGTTAAACGGCGCGGAAAGCACGGTCGAAAAATTAGCCTCCGAAGGTAAAACGCCGATGTTCGCGGCGTTTGACGGAAAATTCGCGGGCATCGTCGCCGTCGCCGACACAATCAAGCCGGAATCGAAAGATGCGATTCGCGCTCTGCAAAATTTGGGTTTGGAAGTCGTAATGATGACCGGCGACAACCGCCGCACGGCTGAAGCGGTCGCAAATCAGGTCGGCATCAAGCGCGTGTTGGCGGAAGTTCTGCCGGAAGGAAAATCAGGCGAAATAAAACGTCTGCAAGCTGAAAAGAAACTCGTCGGGATGGTCGGCGACGGCATCAACGACGCGCCCGCGCTCGCGCAAGCCGATGTCGGAATCGCCATTGGCACAGGCACGGACGTTGCCATCGAAGCCAGCGACATCACGCTCATCAAAGGCGATTTGCGCGGAGTCGTCACAGCGATTGCTTTATCGAAAGCGACGATTCGTTCGGTGAAACAAAATCTCTTCTGGGCGTTTATCTACAACGTGCTGGGAATTTCGATTGCCGCCGGTTTGCTTTATCCGTTCACCGGCTGGCTGCTCTCGCCGATTATCGCTTCGGCGGCGATGAGCCTGTCGAGCGTTTCGGTCGTGGCGAATAGTTTGCGGCTTCGTTCTTTCAAATCGCCGAAAATCGGCGCGTAAGGAGAGTTTATTTTATGGACACGACGGAAATTTTAGTCGTCATCGGCGGGGTTGCTTTAATCGCTTTTGTGCTGTGGTATTTCTTCGGCGAGCGGGAAGCCGCCGCCGCGACGGTCGGCGAAGGCGGAACGCAGGAAATAAAAGTTACCGTCAAAGGCGGCTATTCGCCGGACGTGATTGTCGTCAAAAGGGGCGTTCCGGTGCGGCTCAATTTTTACCGCGACGAAACATCGTCGTGCAGCGAGCAGGTTGTC
>JAJAYR010000322.1 GCA_026786155.1 Pyrinomonadaceae bacterium | reverse complement strand
TGATTGAGATTAAAAAATCAATGAAATTCAAATGAAAATCGAGAATTGGGAAAAAATCAAAAGCGTTTTCGCCGAAGTTTTGGAAGAACCCAAAGAACGGCGCGGAAAATTTTTGTCAAAGATTTGCGGCGACGATGCAGAACTGCGTAAGGAAATCGAGTCCTTGCTCGCCGCTCACGACCAAACGCAAAGACATTTAATTGGAAAAAAGGAATTCGGCATCAATTCGATACTTCAAGCGAGCGACGCGCATTATGAAGGTAAGCAGTTCGGGAATTATAAAATAATCCGCGAAATCGGGCGCGGCGGAATGGGCGCGGTTTTTCTTGCCGAGAGAAGCGACGGCGAATTCGCGCAGCGCGTCGCGCTAAAAATCGTTCGCCGCTCGTTTGCCGACGCGGAACTCGAACGCCGATTCCGCAGAGAGCGTCAAATTCTCGCGTCCTTAAATCACGCGAATATCGCCAGGCTTTTAGACGGCGGCGTGTCCGGGGACGGCGAACCGTTTCTGGCGATGGAATACGTCGAAGGTTTGCGAATTGACGATTACTGCGCGAATAAAAATCTTTCGATTAACGAACGTCTGCGGCTTTTTATTTCCGTCTGCCAGGCGGTCAGTTTTGCCCATCAAAATCTCATCGTTCACCGCGACATCAAGCCCTCAAATATTCTGGTAACAAAAGACGGCGTGCCGAAGCTGCTCGATTTCGGCATCGCTAAACTGCTCGACGCGGAACACGCCGACGAACACACGCAAACAAATTATCGCGCTTTCACGCTCGAATACGCTTCGCCCGAACAAATCGCAGGCGAACCAATCACGACGGCGAGCGATGTTTATTCGCTCGGAGTTCTGCTCGAAGAAATTTTGCTCGGCGCGCGGCACTCTGACGGCAAAGCGGCTAACGGCTGGAAATCCGAATCGGAAGCGGTTGAAATTTCCGAAGGAAAAACCGTCAACACAAATCTTCCGACCAATGAAGAAAACGGAAACCAAAAATCGGCAGCTCCAAATAAAAATTTATTGAACGCCGAATTGAAAAACATTTTGGCGATGGCGCGGCGCGAAGAACCGACGCGCCGATACGTTTCAGCCGCGCAGTTTGCCGAAGACATAGGCAGGTATCTGGACGGTTTGCCCGTGCGGGCGCAGAAAGATTCTTTTACTTACCGCGCCGAAAAATTTGTCAAACGAAATAAATTTGCCGTCGGCACAATCAGTTTAATATTGCTTTCGCTCGTCGGCGGATTGGCTGCCGCCTTGTGGCTGGCAGACGCGGCGCGACAGGAACGCAATCGCGCCGAACGTCGTTTTAATGATGTTCGTCAACTTTCAAACGCGCTTTTGAATGACATCGCGCCGAAAATCGAACGGCTCGAAGGCTCGACCGAAGCCAGACAATCTCTTGTCGAACAATCGCTGAAATATCTCGACAGTCTCGCCGTCGAATCCGCCGGAGATTTAACTTTGCAGGCGGAACTCGCGGCGGCGTACGAAAAAATCGGCGTTCTGCAAGCTGACCCGCGCAAACCGAGTTTGAGCGATTTTCGCGGCTCGATTGCGAGTCTCGAAAAAGCGCAAGCCATTCGGCGGCGATTATTGGAAAAGAATCCGAACGACGCGGAAAATCGCCGACTGCTCGCGGATAATCTGCGGTTGCTCGGCAGCCGCAGATTATATCTGAACGATGTTGAAGACGGTTTCCGCGACGGCAAGGAAGCCGTCTCGATTTACGAAAAACTTGTCGCCGAAAACCCCGACTCGCTCGAATTGCAAAGAGCGTTTCTCGCAACGCAAGTCGAAGACGCGGCGAGCTATGCTGAACTCGCCAGATTTGACGAAGCCGTTCCGCTGCTTCAGCAAGCGGCGGGCAAACTTGAAGAATTGCGCCGGACAAATGCGGAAGACGCGGAAATTGCGCGGATTCTTGCTAACTGTCTCAGTTATCTCGGATACTCGCTTTCGTGGGAAAGCCGTCAGCTGGAAGCCGAAGCGGAAATGCCGCGCGCCGTGGAAATCACCGAATCGCTCGCCGCACGATTCCCGAATGACGCGAATTCGAGACAAGAACTCTGGAGAATTTACCAGATGGCATCCGGTATTTATGAAGAAGTAGACGACGCGCGGGCATTCGAGCTTTGCGAAAAGGCGCGCCGCATCGCCGAGGAAATCATCGCGCTTGACCGTAACAACGCGCAGGCGCGTCATAATTTAGCGAAAACTTTTTCGCGGCTCGGCACTTTTGCTGCCAATCTCGGAAAACCCGACGAAGCTCTCGCCTATCTGGAGCGAACCGATGCGATTTTATCCGAGCTTCAAGCCAAAGACCCGCTTTCTCGCGCGTATGACCTGGATTCTGGCTCGCTGCACAAACGAATCGGCGACGCGAAATATAAGAAACACGACTTGGCGAGTGCGCTTGAGGCTTACGAAAAAAGCCGCGCTACCATTGGCAAGCGAATCGAGCATGATGTCTCAGACACAACCGCAATGCGAAATTTGGCTTTCGCGTATGCGGCAATCGGCTTGGTTCACGCTGATTATGTCAAAACCGCTGCCGGGCAAGCTCGACAAGCTCATCTCGAAGCGGCAAAGGAAAACTACCGGCAAGCGTTAAGCGTTTTGCTGAAGTCGGAAAGCCTCAACGCGCTTACCGAATTTGACCGCAAAAATCTGGAAGAAGTGCGAGCCGCTATCGAAAAACTAGAAAAAATGCGTTAGGAAAATCCAACTTCATAACCCAATCTAAATCTATTTTCAAATAATTTTCTAAAGTAAAAATTTTCCGCTTGACGACTACAAAAACTTTCGTATAAAGTCGAAATCGTAATTTTTCTCAAAAGAAAATGACAACGCAAAATAAGCCGACCCAAGCCGAGTTAGAAATTCTCTCCGTCATCAGACATATTAGGAAACTGTGAACGCTGGTCACGGAAATTTCAAATTCGTATTTTAAAGATAAACCACAGATGACGCTGATTAGACGGATAAGCACGGACTTCTTTGAAATTAAAAATCCGTGCTTATCCGTTTTACCCGTCCAATCTGTGGTCTATCTAAACTCTTAAAGAATCACGGCAGATAAGCCGCCGGGATTGGAATGTCGGTCGCCGCGCCGTATGCGACTCCGAATACCGAATTGTCGCCCGAACGCAATCCATACCACACGCCGCTTCGGAATATCGCCAAATCATTTTTGCCGTCGTTGTCGTAATCGCCCGGAACCGGTCGGTCGCCGTTTTGTCCGAATTGATTGAAGACAAACGCGCCGTTTGAACTGTTGATGCGATACCAGGTTCCGTTCGACGCACGGAAAACCGAAACGTCGGCGCGACTGTCGCCGTCATAATCGCCGACGGTTGGAATGTCGGTTGACGCGCCAAACTGCACGGCTCGAAACTGTCCGTCAGATGATTGCAGGTAATACCAGAAACCCTGACGGAAAACGGCGATGTCGGTTTTCCCGTCCGCGTCGAAATCCGCCAGCAGCGGCACGTCGCCGTTTTGCCCGAAAGCGATACCGACGAATTGACCGTTCGATGAATTCAGCCGATACCAAATTCCGGTTGACGGACGGAAGACCGAAATATCCGCCAAGCCGTCGCCGTCGAAATCGCCCGGTCGCGGCAAATCGCCCGTCGTGCCGAATGAAATGCCGGTGAAACCTTTCGTGCTTTGCTGCAAATACCAGATGCCGTCGCGGAAGACGGCGACATCGGTTTTACCGTCGCCGTCGTAATCGGCGGGCGCGATTTTATCCGTTCCCAAACCGAAGGCGATGCCGTTTGATTGATTGTTCGCGCTGTTCAGATAAAACCACGCGCCTGCCGACGGACGGAAAACGCCGATGTCGGTTTTGCCGTCGTTGGTGAAATCCGAGTAGATGCCGTTCTCGAACACGGTGTTTTGCTGCGAAACGACGGCGCGGGTAGCTTGGAAGGGAAATGAATATCCAAACAGGAGGAGTCTGCCGTTTGGTCGGACGATAACATGTTCGTGGAACACACGACTATTTGCGTTGTTGTAATGGAGAACATTTACGTTCAGACTGCCGGCAAATGGCGCGCCACCTACGCTGTTTTCATTGCCGAACGAGAGGTCGGGCGAACCGTTCGGGTTAAATCGAGTCAATCGGGGGAGTGATTGACCAATGTCAGTGCCGAGGATTTTTCCGTCCGGCTGAATCGTTTTGAGAAACAGAGTCGTTCCAAAAAGCGAGACATCATTGCCGCAACTCTGACGATAACCGGCGATGCCGTTCGTTCCGAACGTGGTATCGAG
>JAJAYR010000321.1 GCA_026786155.1 Pyrinomonadaceae bacterium | reverse complement strand
GAGTGTGCGCTGGTTCAAACCGATAGGCTTTGGCAAAGCTCCCGTTGCGGTAACGAATGATGTTGCCTTCGAGTCCTAGAACTTCGGTCGGAAATAATCGCCCGTTGGCTTTGGTCGTATCAACGGATTTTTCAGTTGCCTTTTCATTCGGCAGAGTCGTTTCGGATTTGCGATGTGTTTTGGCAATCGGTAACACTCGCCAACCGATTGCCAAGCCGACCCCGCCGACCAAGAAGCTCCCCAGAACAGTCAGAAAAATATGCGCGAAAGTTAAATTTGCGGCATCCATAATTTTTATTTACCTCGTTTTTTTATCCAATCCGTTTGTCCGAATTCGTCGTTAATCGGAGCGCGAAAATGCTTCCATCCGTCCGTCGCGGCATCCATTCGGTTTTTGAGCCAGCATTCCGGCTTGCTTGCCCGCAGAAAATTAAAAACGCCGAGCAAGGTAATGAAAGTCAACACACCGAGCGGAAATCCGGCGGGAATGTAATAAAACCAAATCCCGAAAATGAACGGCAGAAAATAAGCAAGTGCCGTCGGAATCAGGATGTATTTCCAGTCGCTCTGAAAAACGCCGAAACGTTTTAGATTGCGATAAATATTGGGTCTGGTCTGTCTTCTTCGCATTTCGTTAAAAGTTGGTGTCCACTGATACAGCGCGACCTTGAGCGATTTGCCAAAAGACAGCGACGATTGTTCCGAACGCAAACGCCAAAATCGCTCCGAAAACTTGGCTGCCCCATTCCTTGCCGGTCATCTTGTTAAAAATTCCCCACGCGATACCGACCGCGCCGAGACAAAACAAAACGATTGCCATCAGCTTTAATCCTTCGCGGATGATGTTCGAGAGATTTCCCGCGTCGCCCGTAAAAATCGGACCTTGCGCCGATGCCGCTTGGTTGAGCATCAGACTCACGCCCATCACGGCAAAAACGGGAAATCCGGCTCGTGTGTATTTCAGACAAGTGTTTTTTACTTTTGAAAAGTTAATTTGTAATTTGTTTGCCGCATCTTTAGCGACTTTTTGACAGATTTCTACTTTGTTATTCATCGAAAGTCTCCTCTAATTTTGGTAGTGATTTTCGTGGCTTGATTCCTGATTTTAGGTTTTGTCCACGTTGGTTCGTTTTAGGTGAGTGCAAAGAGCGTGCCGATACGGAAAACGCTTGATTTTGTTAGGTTTTTTTGCGTTTTACCGAGATTCCGGCACAAGGCTTGCCAATCGGGTTTCCCGAAGGACGAAAGAAATTTCAAAACTCTTTCAATCAAATTTATTCGAGGAAAAAAACAGATGATTTTTAACTTTTCCGCCTTTGGACGCGGTTCATTTTTGCAATTCGGCAAAAGCCTGATATTTGCAATGATTTTGACAAGCCTTTTAATAAATAGCGGGGTTTCCGCTCAAACAAACCTCACCCGCGAGCAGTTTTCGCGTCTGAACGTGCGAACCCGCGCCGCTTATTTTGAAAACGAGATTCTGCGAGCCGCTCAGTCGGAAGGCGTTGATCCGAATGTTTTATGGACGATTGCTTACAACGAAACGAGATTTCGCCCGTGGCTGACCAGTCCGAAAGATGCGCGTGGATTAATGCAGTTTATTCCGGCGACTGCGGGGAGATTTGG
Source organism: Pyrinomonadaceae bacterium (assembly GCA_026786155.1). Lineage (GTDB taxonomy): Bacteria > Acidobacteriota > Blastocatellia > Pyrinomonadales > Pyrinomonadaceae. Next base: position 2,023 of record JAJAYR010000321.1, on the reverse strand, counting down.
TTTATCGAATCCGTATGAACCCGTTTCAGCGATTCGCGCCGCCGCCCGTTATGTTAAGGTTTTATCGAATCTTTTCGGCGGAAGAATTGATTCGATTTTAGCAGCTTACAACTCCGGCGAAGGCACGGTGTCAGCCTATCTTTACGGGCGCACTCTGCGCGACGGGCGCAAAATTATTAACCCGAAAGGCATCAAAACCATCGGCGGCGTTCCACCTTACACGGAAACCATCGGCTATGTCGGGCGCGGACTGAAAATTTATCGCTGGCTGGTAATGCGCGGTGCTTTTCCGGCAACGGTCGTCAGAGCCAATTTTCCGACCGTTATTTCCGCGACGGTTGCCCGCGCAGATGTTTTCGACCGCGAGCTTGGAAACGTGCCTGATTTTAGTAATGTTGTGGCACTTCCGCAAACTTCCCAAAACCAGGTTGCGGAAGTTGTTTCGACAGTAGCGGAAACCAATACTCAGAATGAAAACCAAAATACGCAAAGTGAAAAAATAACCGAGGTTTATTACGATTCGCGCTCCGGCGGTCGCTATGTATTGAATGACGGCAAGAAGGAAAAATTGGCTGATTCGGGAGCGGTCATCATTAACCAAACAAGCCGCCCGGAAACGACAAATCAAGCGCGTTCAACTTTTTTCGCCGATCCGTCTAACAGATAATTTGAAAGGTGGCGAATTTTTGCACCACTGGTTTATTTTTGCACCAAGATTAATTTAAGCTCTGACACTCGGAATTTCGCTGAGGCGTGTGGTATAACGGCTTGAAAGTTTTTCCTGTTTCATTTTCCATTTATGTTCAAAACCCATTGCCAGCGGTCGAACCGTATGCCGCCCGAAACGCCCATTGATATTATCTACTGCCTGCATCAGTCCGGTTTGCTTTTTTTCATCAACCTTCAGGAAAAAACTTTGCTGTTTGGGGTTATCGAAAGTAATATCACTCAGGAAAATCCCCGCTTTGCGATATTCAAATCCGGGTTTATAGATTCGCTCAAGGAGCGAGTAAGCATTTTCTAAAATTACCGGCGTGTAGGCGGTTGGAATTATCATTTGACGGCTTGCTGACGACGAATAGATTTCGTTCGGGTTGAGCCGATAACTTGAAGTCGAGATAAAAACCGTCAGATGTGTTGCCGCCAGATTCTGACGGCGCAGTTTCTCGCCGGCGCGGGCGGTGTGCATAGCCACCGCTTGCCGCAAATCTTCGATAGTTTTGATGCCTTGTCCGAACGAGCGGGAACAGCATGAGCCTTTTTTCGGCTTCTCGAAAAGCTCTAACGGCAAACAGGAAATTCCGCGCAGTTCCCATGCGATTCGCTGTCCTTTGACGGTCAGATGTTTTCGCAGCCATTTGTCGTCGCAATTTTTGAGATCGAGAGCCGTTTCGATTTTGAGCTTTTCGCGCAACCGTCCTAAACCCGCCGCTTCCCAAAGGTCTAACTGCGGATTATCGCTTTTATCCTCAGATTTAAGAAACTGGGCGTAACGTCTGCCGATGCCCCAAATGTCGGCGACATCGAAATCTTTGAGATATTTATCAGCGTCCGCGCCGGAAAGATCAACCACGCCGCCGAGTTGCGGATTTTTCTTGGCGATTGAGTTGGCGATTTTTGCCAGAACCTTGGTCGGAGCGATGCCGACGGAAACGAGAATTCCCGTCCATTTTTTAACGGTGTTCCTGATTTTGTGCGCGTCCTGCTCGCCGGTTTTTTGTTCGAAATGAACAAACGCCTCGTCAATCGAATAATGTTCGAGTGCCGGAACGAATTGATCAATCGTGTCCATCACGCGCCTCGACATATCGCCGTAAAGCGAGTAATTCGATGAAAACGTCGTTACGTCGTTTTTTTCGATGAGCGGTTCTGCCTTGAAAAACGGCATTCCCATCGTGATTCCAAGACATTTTGCCTCGTTGCTGCGGGCGATGATGTTGCCGTCATTGTTGGAGAGAACGACGACGGGTTTCGTATCGAGCGCAGGCTGAAAGACACGCTCGCAGGAAACGTAAAAATTATT
>JAJAYR010000320.1 GCA_026786155.1 Pyrinomonadaceae bacterium | reverse complement strand
AAGCCGTAAAGCATCAAAACCGCGCTGCGTTCCGAAAGTCCGAGTGCCACGAGCCGGTGCGAAGTGTGGTCGCGCCCGCCCTGCGAAGCCTTGCGTCCCCAGAGTTTTCGCAAAACCGTGACGAACGTCGTGTCGAAAATCGGCACGAAAAGAATCAGCGCGGGAATAGCGAGAATAGAAACGATGCTGCGCGAACGCCCGCCGACATCGGTCATCAAAACCGAACTCGCCAGCAGAAATCCGACGAACATCGAACCGCTGTCGCCCATAAAAATCGAAGCCGGATTGAAATTAAAAATCAGGAATCCGATTAACGCGCCGATAAAAGCCGCTAGAAAAATCAGTTCGTTGGTTTGCCCGCCGGCGGCGAATCCGGCGGCGAGCGAAATGGCGGCTATCGCGGCGATACCGGCGGAAAGCCCGTCCATATTGTCGAGCAGGTTAATCGCGTTCGTAATGCCGACGAGCCAGAAACAGGTGATGGCGATGTTCAAAATCTCGGATTCCGTCCACGGCAGAACCAGCCCGAAACCCGTTACAATCGCCACGCCGACAAATTGCCCGATAAGTTTTTGATACGGCTTGACCTGTAAAACGTCGTCAATCAAGCCGACGAGAAAAAGAACCGTGCTGCCCGCTAAAATAATCAGGGATTCGGAACTTTTCGGCACGAATATCGAATAAATCAGAACCGTCGTCAGAAAAATCGCCACGCCGCCGAGCATCGCCGTCGGACGTTTGTGCCAGCGGTCGGTTTGCGGTTTGGCGACGAACCCGAATTTATGCGCTGCTTCGCGCACGGCATACGTCAAGACAGCCGCCAGCGCGAAACTTATTAAAGTGATAAAAAAAGGATTATAAGGAGTTTGAAACATACGGATACTTTTAACGTCATTTTGTCCGCTGATTTAAGCCGGGAGTTTGCTCAAAGGATTCTACGAAAATCTTTTAACAAAACGACAGGTTATCAATTTCAGGCAAATAAGTATAGTAATCGCTGAGATTTAAACCGATACTAAGCGGGTCAGTAAAAGTTTTGATGTATTTTGAAAAGTTCAGAGTCCAAACTTTAGTTTGCTTTCGCCGCGCTGCGCGGGCGGCAACACGCTCTCTGCGTGGACTCTGAACACGGGATAAAATGTCGCCAAACTTTCTCTCACCTGCTTATTTAAAACAGTTCGATGTTCATGACAATGCAGATTCAAATCTAAATTAATGACGAATCATTTAACTTTCGGTTAACGCGCGGTAAAGATTTTTTATATCGTTGACAAGACGGCTTTTACCGTAATTGGCTTCAACAAATTCCCTGCCGCGCCGACCGATTGTTTCCCGCCTCTCGGCATTATTTACCAGATATTGCAAGCCGTCGCAAAAGCCTTCCGCGTCGCCCGAAGCGGTCGAAATTCCGCGTTCGCAAATTTGAAAGCGCGGCTGCCGTTCCTCGACTTTGCCGAGCAAATCTATCACGCCGCCGACGGCGGTCGAAACGACGGCTTTTTCGTTCGCCATCGCTTCAATCAGCGAAAGCGGTGTGCCTTCGTTCAGCGAAGTCAGCGCGATGATGTCGAGTCCGGCGTAGAAAACGTCGGCATCGTTGCGGTTGCCGAGAAATATCACGGAATTTTTCACGCCGCGGGTTTCCGCTTCCGCTTCGAGCATTTCCCGCAAATGTCCGTCGCCGACGATAATAAATTTCAACTTCGGCACTTTCGGTTTTTCCTGCCAAAGTTTCACGACTTCGAGAAAAAGCGAATGATTTTTGACTTCCGTCAGTCTGCCGACGAGTCCGACTAAAATTTCATCGTCCGCCGCGCCGACCTCTTCGCGCAGAACATTTCGCCTCCCGCGCCAACCGGCGAACGCCTCCAAATCAATGCCGAGCGGAACGATGGCAAACTGCTCTTTGTTGCCGACACCGAATTGTTCGTGAATTTCCTGAAACTGCTGCCGACTGATGACGATGATTTTATCGGTCGCCACTCGCGCCAGCGTTTTTTCGATAATCAAAAAAATCTTCGTTTTCAAATTGCCGTAGTAACTGTGAAAAATATGCCCGTGAAAAGTGTGAATGATTTTGACGTTCTTCCAGCCGAGCCAGCGATACAGAAAACCGGCGACGCGCCCGACCGTTCCGGCTTTTGCTGTGTGCGTGTGAATAATGTCCGGTTTTTCGCGCTGCAATTGGCGGTAAATTTTCCAGAGCGAAACGATGTCTTTCGGCGAAAGTTCGCGGCTCATCTGTTCGATATAAACGGGCGCAACGGCGTTTTCAGCGGCGAAATAACTCATATCTTCCTCGCCTTCGGGAACTCGCCCTGCCAGCAAAGCCGTCTGATATTGGCTCGTTTGCAACGCCGTCGTCAGCCAGACGACGTGCCGCGCCGGACCGCCGACGTTGAGCCGCGCAATGATACGGACAATTTTTATATTCCTAATTGTTGATTGTGGTTCGGTCCTCATTTTCCGACCGCCTTTTTGGAATTTTTAAGCTAAGCAGATGAGCAAAAGTTTGGCGACATTTTCCCGCTGTTCAGAGTTCACGCTCTCTGCGTGGACTCTGAACACAATGCAAAAGGTCGCCAAACTTTCTCTCACCTGCTTATTTCTGTAATTCGCGGCTGAACTTTTCAAATTCTTCAAACGGAAACGGCTGTCGCCAGTTAAATTCAAATTCGTCAATGTTTCTATCTTCGTAAAGCTGTTTGAATGTTTCGGCAAACGCCGCGCAAACTTCTCTGACGTTTCCGGTGTGCGCGTAGACCATTTCGCGGTCGGTGTTTTCACGGGTTTCGGTCGGGAATTGATAAATTTCGAGCGTCAGATTTTCACCGTTTTTGACGAACCGAAAATCGAATTCTTCCGGGTTGCGATTCCAATGCAGAACGTATTCTCTGTTTGCCGAATTTTCATCGAGCAAATCGGTCAGAATCCGCAAGAGTTCGGGCAACGCTCTTTCGTGCGGCACGTGTGCCGTCGTCGTGTGAAATTCACTGTTTCCGTCGTCGAAACCGATTGACATCCAGCCGCATTGCGGCGAATTAAAACTGACTTCCAACTTATTCATAGTCGTAGAAATTTAATTTTACCCGTTAAAATTGCCAATCTAAAATTCGGGAAATCATTAAACCGCAACGGGCGCACTAATGCGGGCGTGTGATTGGTAATTTTCGATGGCAAAATCTTCAAACTCGTAATCGAAAATTGACGCGGTTTTTCGTTTTATCACGAGTCGCGGAAGCGGAAACGGTTCGCGCGATAATTGGAGTTTCACCTGCTCTTAATGGTT
>JAJAYR010000319.1 GCA_026786155.1 Pyrinomonadaceae bacterium | reverse complement strand
TGAGAGTCCAAACTTTAGTTTGCTCCGCCCGCGAAGCGCGGCGGAAGGACACGCTGAAGCGTGGACTCTAAACGCTTTTAGTCAATTTTATTTTTGTTGAAGTGCTTAACTTAAAATTTTTGATGCTGAATCGTCCGCCGACCTGCGCTTTGCTGATTGCCGCTCGATACGACCATGCTTAGATTTTCACGCTTTCATTCTCGCAGAGCAATTTGTTGAGCGTGGAAAAATCCTTATGTTTATTTCCCAAAAGTGCTTCGGCTAGTTCTAAAAGAGGAATCGGAATTTCAACCTTGGCGATTGATTCTTCTGCTTGCGGATAATGTTGATAGAATTCGACTTCCGAAGCGCAGAATTCGCAAACCGCCAGATGCCTTTCGATTTTTCCGCCTTCCTTCGCCGAAGTTTCGCCGCACTGAAACGCCAACAGTTCCGGCGATGAAGGACAATTTACGTCTTTACAAAAAGTTACCATTTTTAAAGAAAACATATACAAAAATTAAACGAAAATCTTCCAATCTTCATCAAGAAAAATCTACACAGCGATAAATGTGCTTGTTACATCTAAAAATAAATCTGTAATGCCCGCCTGCTTCCAAAACTTAACGATTAAAAGTTAAAGTTTTTTTTGCAAAACTTCTGCTGCGCTGAATACTAATTTTGTAACTGGTGAAATAATAGCGTTTAGCCAGTTAATTAAACAATCAAAAAAAATGTAAAAAAATGTTGCTCAAATCTGAAATAATTGCTAACATTTAACTTGTTGCCGGAAAGATAAAAAATCCGACCGACCTACCAACCGAATTAACTGCATTAGCTCGGAGTTAATTTACAAAATTTTTTCTATCAATCTCTAACATTTTCAGTCGTTTAGAGGCAGAAAAATTTACCGGCTGTGGAAGAAATATCTCCAACGGGAAGGAGATTTCTACGCCGATACCAACTCGGGCGCAGGCATCGCTTTCCAAAAAAAAACTAAATCTGAAGGGTAAAATATGAGCGCAATGAGAGAGCAGGTAATTCTGCCGAAAACTGTCCAGCACCGGCAAATAAAGGTCGGCAAATGGAATGAAAGCCTCAAAACGTCAGACGTTAATCAAATCTGGGCGGAACTTCACCGCATCGTCGGTTCGCATCCGCTGGTGCGGGCTTCCAAACGCGCCGGTTTTCTGGTCGAAGAAGGCAAGCACAACGCTTACACGGATTTGACGCAGGAACTTTTCGTCGCGTTATTAGGCAAAGAGCGTTTTCAGCATTATCTCGACACAGGAATGTCGGACGCGGAAATCGAAGCGGAAATCAGCCAAATCGAACTGACGAATATGCTGACCGCCGAACTTCGCAAACGCTATCCCGAATCTTATCGGCTGGCGCGGCGCGTCTCGACTTTGATTCAAACGAGCAAAACTTTTAAGCGTTACGACAATCTCAATAATCCCGATATTCATCGCCGCCTCGCCGACCGGCTGTACGGTTTGGCGGATTGGAAAAACGAAAAATCGCGCCGCAACGTGCAGGAAATGGAAGGGCGCGTGAAAACCGTCTCGTTTATGAGCCGCGATACGCGAATGGTCGGCTGCACGGGCGACGCGCAAATCGTTATCAGCAACGTCGAACTCGAAAAATTGATTATCAAGGTTTTCAAAGCGATTGATTCGCCGGTTGACGTGCGTTCGCTTCGTTCGTTTGTAATGTCGCGGCTGCCGATTATGGATATTTACCTCGTGCCGGGCGGCGGTGCGGCGCAGGACGGCGGCGAAGACGACCGGATGGAATTTGACTTTGCTGACCACCGCGAAACGCCCGAAGAAAATGTGCTGCGCCGCGAAGCCGAATTGTCGGCGGTCAATTTCGTGGACAATTTTTTGCAGAATCTCAACAAATCGGTGCGCGGCAAAGAGAAACAGTATAATCGGATGATTAGCGTTTTGTGGCATTGCTATTTGATTTCCGACAGCGGAACGCAGCTCGAAGTCGCCGATATGCTCGGCGTTTCTGATTCGCTCGTGTCGGATTACCGCAAACGCATCGAATCGAATTTACAGCAGCTTTCCTTTAACGGCGTGAACGAAGCCCGCCATTTTGAAAAAGCCTTAAGACAAACGGTGCGCCAAATCATCAAGGTCGAGAAAGCCGAGGAAGTTACGGTTTAACCGTAAAATTTGATTTGTCGGAGCAGCCGGAAAATCCATCAAAATACCTCAAAGAAAGCAGATACTTTCGGGATTGCCTTTCAACAAACATTCTTCGTTCACTCCAACGAAATCACTTTCGTAATTTTCAAACGCCGACTTCACAGTAATAAATTCACTAAACTAAACCTATAATATGAAAATTGAAAACGCCGGTTGATTTTCAACCGGCGAAAAGTTATTTAGAAGGAAACGGCGCGGCGTTATGATAAACAAATACCTGCAAAATTTTTATGGTTTTGCTAAACGAACCACCGTTCCGTCGTTGGATTACTCGCAAACGATTTACGAAAAATTTTTAACTTCCGAGATTCCGGCGGGCGCAAAATGGCTCGACATCGGCTGCGGTCATCATCTTTTACCGCCGTGGCGTTTTGAACAGGAAAAAGAATTGTTCGGCAAAGCCAAACACATTGTCGGCATAGATTACGATTTTCCGTCGCTTCTCAAACACCGCACTATTTCGCAGCGCGTCCACGCCACCGCCGACAAAATACCTTTCGCGGAAAATTATTTTGACGTGGCGACGGCTAATATGGTCGTCGAACATCTCGACAATCCGCAAATTCAGTTCGCCGAGATATGCCGCGTCCTCAAGCCGAACGGCATTTTTATTTTTCACACCGTCAACGAAAACGGCTGCTTCGCCCGAATGCGAAAAGTCGTGCCGAACGCGCTGGTGAAAAAGTTGACGCGCCTGCTTGACGGCAGAACGGCGGACGATGTTTTTGAAGTTCAATACAAAGCCAACCGCGAAGAAACAATCAGCCCGCTGGCGCAAAAAACAAATTTCACCATCGAGAAGATAAAACTAATCAGTTCCGACGCGGTGTTCGCGCTGGTTCCGCCGTTCGCCGTCGCCGAACTTTTTTTCATCAGATTGTTGATGCGGCATTCGCTCCGTCGCTGGCGAACGAATATAATCGTAATTTTGAAAAAGAATATTTGACGAGCGGTCGAGAAGAATCAACCGGGTTGGTTGTTTCCAAGTTGAAATTATTTTGAGAAAGTTTGAGTAATGAAGTTAGGCAATCGGAGAAACCACGAATACGAATCGCTCGCGCCGTCGAAAAAAAAGCGCGTGGAGAAAGATTATTCGCCGCTTGCGCCGGGCGAAAAAAAAAGCGCCGGTGAAGCGACCGAGAGTATTTCTGCAACCGAATCGCCGATTTTCACCGCTGCCGCGCCCGCCGCAGTTGATTTACCCGCCGCCGACATTGCCGCTGAAAATTCTTCCGAAGGTAAAAATAGAAATTATTCCGGGCGAAAAAAGTCTGAGAAAGAAAAGAAAAACACGCTGCGCCGCGAAAAACTGTTGACCTCCGACGATTGGATTGCCCGCAACGGACACAGTTTCACTTTTGCGGGAATTTTTCTTTTTACGATTTTCGTTTTTTATCGCCCTTACGAACTGATTCCGGGAATGGGTTTCCTGCAAAGCGGCGCGTTTATAATCGCCGTAGCGACGCTTTTGATTTACGTTCCGACACAGCTTTCCGCCGAAGGTTCGCTGACGATTCTCAACACCGAAGTCAAAAGTATCCTGGCGTTGGTCGGATTGGCGATTATTACGATGCCGATTGCCCGCGACCCGCTGACGGCATGGGAAACTTTCAACGACCCGTTTATCAAAGCCGTTTTGATGTTTATCGTGATGGTCAACGTCGTCCGCACACGGCGGCGTTTGATGATATTGATTTGGCTGTCGCTGATAATCAGCATTTACATCAGCCTGATGGCGATAAGTCTTTATTTGAAGGGCGAATTTAAGACCGAAGGCTATCGCGTTTCGATTGATTTGGTCGGACTTTTCAGCAATCCGAACGATTTGGCGATTCAACTGGTAACGATGATACCGATTGTCGTCGGTTTGGCTTTGGCATCGAAAAATATAATTTGGCGTTTATTTTATCTGGCAATCAGCGGCGTGTTTTTGTTCGGGATGCTGGTTACTTTTTCGCGCGGCGCGTTTCTGGCTTTTATCGCCATGGCAGCAGTGTTAATTTGGAAACTCGGACGCGCCCAACGGTTGAAATACACGATTATTTCAATCGTCGTCGGCGGATTATTTCTGCTGCTCGCGCCCGGCAATTACGGATTGCGGATTCTTTCGATTTTTTTTCCGAATCTTGATCCGGTCGGTTCGGCGGGAGCGCGGCGCGACGGTCTGCTGGTTTCCCTACTGGTCACGATTCGCAATCCGTGGGGCATCGGCATCGGCAATTCGCCAAATTTCAGCCCGCACAATTTGCAGACGCATAATTCCTACACGCAGGTTTCATCGGAACTCGGACTGCTCGGTTTGGCGGCATACCTCATTTTTATCGTCAGCGCACTGCGAAAACTCGCCGCGATTGAACATACGCAGAACGCGGGAGGCGAGCGCGATTGGTTTTATTTTATGGCAATCGGTTTGCAGGGCAGCCTCGTCGCATTTATGGCGGCGAGCTTTTTCGGTTCGGTCGCGTATCTCTGGTATGTTTATTATTTAGTCGCCTACGCGGTCGCGTTCCGGCGAATTTACGTGATTGAAAAAGGACTGCAAAAAGAAGTCGCAGCGGAATCGTGGCGCGAGAAACTTTCCGTTTGGCGAACGGCTTAAAGATGAAGATTTATTGGACGGCACAAATTATTTTTTTGGTCGGCACCGCCGCGCTGTGCTATGTTTATGTCGGCTATCCGCTGCTCGTTTATTTCGTCAGCCGCGTTCGCCCGCGCGAAGTTAAAAAATCTTTTTTCGAGCCGACCGTCACCGTTTTAATCGCCGCTTACAACGAAGAAAAAGACATTTCCGGCAAACTCGAAAACACTTTGCAGATTGATTATCCGAAGGAAAAGTTAGAGATTCTGGTCGTCTCGGATTGCTCAAGCGACCGCACCGACGAAATCGTCAAAAGTTTTGCGGAAAAAGGCGTAAAACTTTACCGGCAGCCGGAGCGACGCGGCAAAACGATGGCGCAGAACGCGGCGGTCGAACGCTCGAACGGCGAGATTATTTTGTTCTCCGACGCAACGACGATGTATCAGCCGGACGTTTTAGCGCAGATGCTGCCGAGTTTCGCGGACGAAACCGTCGGCTGCGTCGCGGGCAGATTGATTTACGTTGACGATTCGAGTTCCAACGTCGGCAAGGGCGCGAAAAGTTATTGGAGCTACGAAACTTTCCTGAAAAAAACGGAGAGCCGCGCCTGTTCGCTGATCGGCGCGTCGGGCTGTCTATACGCCGTGCGCCGCGCGATTTATCGCCCGATGTATGCCGAAGCCTGTTCCGATTTTCTGATTGCAATGAACATTTACGAACGAGGCTGGCGAACGATTTACGAACCGAACGCGGTTTGCACCGAAGAAACCAACCGCCGCGCCGACAATGAAATGAGAATGCGCGTCCGCGTCATTTCGCAAACTTTTACGGATTTGTGGCGCAACCGCCGAATGATGAATCCATTTCGCAGCGGATTTTTCGCCGTCGAACTCGTCTCGCACAAACTTCTGCGCTACGCCGTGCCGATTTTCCTGCTGCTCATTTTTATATCATCGTTCGCGCTGACGTTTTTCTCGGAAATTTTCGAGGTTGTTTTCGCGCTGCAAATCGCTTTCTACGCCATTGCGCTGGTCGGCTGGATTTTGGAGAGAAACGGCAGAAAACTCGGCATTCTGGCGATTCCGTTTTATTTTGTGCTGGCAAATCTGGCTTCGCTCATCGGATTTTACAAATTCCTGCGCGGCGAACGCTACGCGCGTTGGGAGCCGATACGAACGTAACACCGCCTGTCCCGGCGGCTGTCCGGTGTGCGTCCCGCTCACCGCCGTCACTGGCGAGATAAATCTCGCACCGACACGCGCGAGCGAGACGCTCCCGCGACTGCCAGCCGGAGGCTGGCGTTACATTTTATGCAGATAATCGAAATGAAAAATAATTTTGAAAAATTTGTCGGCGCGAATGTTACGAAAAACGCGCCAAAAGTTTCGATTATTACGCCCGCGTATAACATCGCCAAATATATTGCGGAAACTTTGGATTCGGTTTTCGCGCAGACTTTTCAAAATTACGAAATCATCGTCGTTAACGACGGTTCGCCCGACACCGTTGAGTTTGAAAGAGTTTTAGAGCCGTATTTGAACAAAATAATTTATCTCAAACAACCGAACAAAGGCGCGGGATTCGCAAGAAACGTCGCCATCGAACACGCCCGCGGCGATTTGCTGGCTTTTCTTGACGGCGACGATGTTTGGCTGCCTGATTTTCTCGTGTCGCAAGTCGAATTTCTCGAAAAAAAACATCTCGAAATGGCTTACTGCGACGCGCTGATTTTCGGCGAGCCGCTGTTTGAAAAACGAACATTTATGCAGGGCGCACCGTCGAACGGCGCGGTTACGACGGTAAACCTATTGAGTGCCAAATGCAGCGTCATCACTTCGGGAACGGTTCTCAAAAAATCTTTGCTCGAAAAATTCGGGTTGTTCGATGCCGCAGTTGCGCGGGTCGAGGATTTTGATTTGTGGTTTCGTCTGGCGAAAAACGGTGCGCGAATCGGTTATCAGCGCGAAGTTTTGCTCAAATATCGGGTGCGCCCCGATAATCTTTCGGGAACAAATGTTGAACGCGCCGAAAGAAGCGTTCGCGCGATGAGCGTCGTTTATGAAAAATACAATCTCGACGAAGCGGAGTTGAAAGTCTGGAAGCGGCGGACGGCTTTATGCGAAGCCGCCGTCGAACTCGAAAAAGGCAAGTGGTGTCTGACGCAGGGCGATTTCACCGGCGCGGCGAGCCATCTCGCCGAAGCCAATAAATTTTACCGCCAACCGAAATTGTTTCTGGTAAATTTTTTAATGCGCTTTTCGCCGCGCCTGACCGCGCGTTTGTTTAAGAAAATGCGCCCGTTAGAATTTTCATTTATCTCGCCGAATAATGTCGAATAATGCCGAATAATAATTCTCAAAAAAAAGACGTGATGAAGTTAAACGTAATCATTCCGACGTTCAATCGGGACCAAAGTCTGAAAAAAACGCTCTTGAGTTTGGCGGCGGCGAAACTGCCGGAAAACTTTGAAGTGCAAATAACGGTCGTTGATAACAATTCAACCGACGACACGCGCCGGACGGTCGAAGCAATCATGCCGCAGTTTACCGATATAAAACTCGAATATCTTTTTGAAAAAAAACAGGGACGCTCATTCGCCTTAAACGCCGGAATTAATTCGGCGGACGGCGATATTCTGAGCGGCATTGATGACGACGAAGAAGTTAAAGAAAACTGGTTCGTCGAAGTCGAGAAAATTTTTCGCGAGCGTTGGGAACAAATTGATTACGTCGGCGGAAAACTGCTGCCGAACTGGGAAACCGCGCCGCCCGCGTGGGTCGAGCCGTTGAAAGACGGCGTGATTTGCCGGCGCGATTACGGCGACGAAGAATGGGTTTATGGACGGACAACGCCGATGATTACCGGCGGACACGGAATTTTCAAAACATCCGTTTTCAAAGAAATCGGTTTATACGACGAAAACGTCGGCGCGAAGGGCAAGGGCTTTATCAGCGGCGAGAACGAAATTCTCTACGACCAACTTTTAACGACCGGCAAGCGCGGAATTTATAATCCGAAATTGATAATTTACCATTACGTCCCGGCGTATCGTTTGGACAAAAAATGTTATCGCCGCTGGCTGTTCGGTGC
>JAJAYR010000318.1 GCA_026786155.1 Pyrinomonadaceae bacterium | reverse complement strand
TGCCTTTTTACTTTTGCCTTCCTGCTTATCAGGGCTTAACGGCGACTTTCATCACGCTTTCAAGCCTCTCACCAAAAATGTGATAGGCATTGATTATATCACTTAACGCAAAGCGGCGCGTGGTCGCTCGACTTCTTCAATTCGGAAGTCGCTCACGCCGCGAAAAACATTCGCCGGCATCGTTTCCATTTTCGTTTCTCCTTGAAATAAATCTGCGTTTTACTTGGCGAAATCGTATTCAGCCTCGACGATTCGCCCTTTGAAATAAGGCGCGGCTCCTTCGGGCATCTGCCATTCGACTTCGCCTTCGATTGGAATCATCATTCCGCCGCGTTCTTCGTAATTCCAAAAACGACCGAGCCACGGAAATGTTTTGTATTCGCCGTTCGTTCCATAGAAACGCGCGGGCGTAAAGGCTTCTATCAATTCGCCCGCGTCGTTAAACCGGAATTCGAGCGAAACGGTGGTCTTTCCATCGGTCAAAGTCGCTGACGCTCGATTCTCGTCAATCGCCGTCCAGTGCAGATTTTCACTTGGAAGCAGCGCGGTCGGCAGCCACGCCAATTCCGCCAAATATCTCTGCAACGCGCCCGCGTCGAGTTTCACGTCGTCGTGCGCGTTCATCACCGAAAAAAGCGCAAAGATTTTGGCGTTCATCGAACCTTTGCCGTCCGTGAAACCGTCGCGGACGCGCACGTTCATCAGCGGATTCATTTTCATATCCGCATCCCAAACGAACGCGGGCGGATTCGCCGAAAAATGCTGTTCGGAGTCGAACGGAGTCCATTTGCCGTTTAACTTGAATTCGCCCGCGTATCTGATTCGCGCCGTGCGAACAATCGGCTGACCGTCTTTCAAAGCCAATCGAAAATATCTGGCGACCGGCGCGGGCAAATCGTCAAAATCCTTGAACGAAACGGTTTTCGTTGCGCCTTCCGTAGCCGACAGCTTCAGTTTTTCAACAATCCGCGCCGTTTCCGCATTCCAACTCCTCGCGCCCGACCAAAAAGCTAAACCGATTCCGGCACCCGCTAAACCAATTCCCGTCAAAGAAATTTTCACCCAATTTTTCATTTTCGTTGCTTCATTCCCTTTTTAAATACAATTTATACTCAATCTCTCAGCATTGAATTATCCCTTAATTTCCTTCCGCCTCGCCAACAATTCCCCATTCCGCGAAACCGCCAATGGTTTTATGCCGCACCTGCCACGCGGGAAATTTCTGCGAAACGCGGAGGCTCGCTCTCTCGGCGAGTTTTTCTCCTTCGGCAATTTTTTTCAAAGCCGCCGCCCGCATCTGTTTGAAGGTTTCCGAACTGACAAAACCGAGCGTGCCGCCAAACGATTCGTCTTCCAAATCCTTCGGCAGCCAGGTTTCCGTCACGTTCAAAATCAGAGCTTCGCAAGCGTTCGGCAAACCGGCGCGGCTCAAATCTTCAATCGCGGCATCGGCGCAATCAGACCCGTCATATGCAATTAAAATTTTCATAAAAATTTATTTCCTTGTTTTCTGAAAGAGTGCAATGAACGTGCCTGAATGAAAACGGCTTAATTTAAGCGTTTTAATTTTGACCGTGAAGTTTAACCGTGAAAAATCCCGCGCTTTCCCGCGAGAAAGTTCGCGGATAAATTACGAAAACTGCGGAAATTTTCACGCCATCATTTTACCAAAGTCAATAAATACGGGGTTTTTGCGGAGGCACAAGTCTTGCGAAACATATCAGCAGCAGTTTGCAAGAAAACTGCTAACACAAACTTTTCAAACTTGGAGGCAAAAAAATGGTCGTAAAAATTTATGGTTTAATTTGGGCTTTGGGAGCGTTAGCCGCAGGAGTTTTATATTTAACGGGAAACTTTACCCCAATAGTCAATATTCTTTTCGGAATTCTTTCCTTCGGAGCGATTTTTATGGGAATGATTGCAGTGCTTCCATTGACCGAAACGCACCATTCACCGTCCAAATAATCAGCTGGTCAAACTTTATCGCTGTTTTAATGGGCGGTTAAAAGCCAAACGACAAAATTACGTTTTGACTGCTATTGATTACAGGTGCGCTCACTTCAAAGCCAGCACTCTTTGTAGTCTTTCGCAAATTCTTGAAACGATGTCGGTTGCCGCCGCAAGATTTTCCCCAAATCTCCGGTCACTAAACCCGCTCGTCCCAAACGCGCGGTGGTGTAAATTATCGCCGTCACGAGGGCGAATGGTAAATTACGATGGCTGCGCCAGGTTCGCCAAATGAAAGAAGCGAGCGAAGGATCGCGGTAGGAAATATGTTTTCCCAATGCTCTCGATAAAATTTCCGCGACCTCGTAATAAGACAAGTCTGCATTTCCGGTCAATTGGTATGCTTTGTTGGAGTGTTCCGCGCCGAATAACGAAAAAAAAGCGACTTCCGCCACGTCGCGGGCATCAACAAAACTCGTTTTGCCTTTTCCTGCCGGAACGAAAATCTCGCTTTCGTTTTTTATTTCGTCGCGGTGAGTGGTCGAAAGATTTTGCATAAAAAAACTGGAACGCAAAAAAGTATAAGGCAGTCCGAGCCGCAGAATCTCCAATTCGATTTTTCGGTGCGGCGTGAACCATAATTTTTCCGCGCCGAGCAAGGAAAGTAAAACGATTTTCTTGACGTTCGCGCGGCGGCAATATGCCAGAAACGGAAAAATATCGCGCCTCACATTGGAGATTGCCGGCGGGCGCATCAGAAAAACTTTATCAACGCCGCGCATCGCCGCCGCAAAAGTTTCCGGTCGGGTGAAATCAAACTCACGCCGTTCGATGTCGGCGGGAAACCGATTTGCGTCCTTAGCAAAATTGGAAACCGCGGCAACGGCTCCGCCAACCGCTTCACGCGAAAATATTTTGATTAGCTCGCCGCCGACATTGCCGGTCGCGCCGGTGATTAAAATTCCGATCATCTCTAAAAACTATTTTTCAACAGTTTTGTATTTGTCTTTGTGCGCTTCCAAATTCACTTGCGCGTAGTTTTCGTCAAGCGTAACATTCTGCGTCGATCGTCAGCGTTCCGCCGTCCGGCATCGCGTCGCGGGCGTTGATGGCGAGATTCATCAAAACCTGGTGAATCTGCGTCGGGTCGGCGGAAACCGTTTCCAGTTCCGGCG
>JAJAYR010000317.1 GCA_026786155.1 Pyrinomonadaceae bacterium | reverse complement strand
TTTGAAATCCGACGGATTCAAAGACGATTTAGGTAGTTTGCTTGACGCGGGCGGAATGCGAATGTTCAAACAGGGAACAAACACGGACGTTGCCAATAAGTATGATTTACAGCGGCAGCAAATAGATGAAAAATTAGCAAAACTCGCACCATCCGCCAGTTTTGAAGATAGATTTTTCAAACGCAGCCCATCCGTTAGCGCGGCGGGCGCAATAGACAAATAAATTTCAGGAGATTTTTAATATGCCAATTACAGCTTCAAAGTCTACGGGCGGCACAACTTACGCCAGCCCGTTTGTCGGAAATATCGACCATTTTGTTTCGGTCAGAATTGATATTTCCGCGCTGACGAGCCGGGAAGTTGACGCAGCCGGTCATTTGAAGCCGGGCGCGACTTTTAACTTAGCCACCGGGCTTTTGCCGACCGCCGCCGGTCAAAAAGTCGGAGTCACGCACGAACCGATTAAACTCGGCGCAACGCTTGCGCTCGTGCAGGCAAACACGAACGACCCGTTCGTCGCGCTCGGAGTCATCGGCGTTCTGAACCGCGACATTATGGAAGATAATTTAGGCAGTGCCGTTTCAGCTAATGAAATTGCTGCTTTGGACGGTGCAGGCTCGCGCCTTGTGCTAGGACTGACATAAAAAAGGAGATAACAAATTATGCCGGAAAGTTTTATTAACACGATTGAGGGCGTAACGTCTGCCGATTTAACAGTCAGAGCGCAGCGTTTGCCCGAAGATAATAACGGAACTTTGTTGTGGAATGTTTTTTTTCCGCGCAGAGATGTCAACTCGATTACCATCGCGGACATTATGACAGTTGACGAGCGATTCGTCGCCGATTACCGCGAATGGAACGCGCCCGAAAGACGCATTCCGCTTTTAACGCCGGACGTTCGGAATTTTGAAATGACTCCAATCGGCGCGGACTTTCTCATCGGCGAACGCGAAATGCAGAAACTCGCCGAGAATACCAACAACAACCAGCAAATCATCAGCGAATTGATCGGCGGGCGCGTTCCCGACCGCACGGACGGACTGATTCGCACGATTTACCGCCGTCTTGAGTTAGCGGCGTTCGAGGCGTGGCTAAAGGGAACGGTCACGGCGACCAATCCGCAGACGGGCGCAACCTATACGGCGAGCTACGGCATTGATGCCAGCCGCCTGGTCACCGAACCGACCGTTTGGACGGATGCCGGAGTTAATGCTTACGATTTGTTTATCAGCCGAATGGAGACCGCAATTCAATTAACCGGCGGCATTCGCGGCGCGGCAACGCGATTAAAAGTAATTAAAGCGATTCAAGCGGACGCGCCGTTAATCAATAACCGCAAAATGACA
Source organism: Pyrinomonadaceae bacterium (assembly GCA_026786155.1). GTDB lineage: Bacteria > Acidobacteriota > Blastocatellia > Pyrinomonadales > Pyrinomonadaceae. The sequence goes on along the minus strand of JAJAYR010000317.1, from coordinate 1,476 downwards.
CGCGGCGAATTAACGTCACAAATTCAGGATGAACTCGGTTCCGAGTTTGCCTTTTTCCCGATTGAAAATCAGTTGAAACCGTTCACGGACGGCGGCACTGTGACGGCAACGGTTGACGTTTTCGAGCAAGGTTATTTGGCGGCAATTCCGCAGGCAAACGGCGGTGCGCCCGGTTACTCGGCATTCGCGCCGGTGCGCCGCGCAATGGATTTAGCAGCGGAAGTGCCTGAGGCGAACATTGATGTCAACGGCGTTTCCGTTTTCAGCGAAGGAATGAATCAAGGCAAAACCTTGTCCGTCCAGGCGCAGGCAAACGCAATGGCAATCCCGGACGAGCAGTTGGTTTATGTCGTGGATACGTTGATTGCTTAATCGGCGCATTTTTAACGAAAAGCGGCGGGGATGAAAACCCGCCGCGAATTTTACGAGGCACGGAATATGACAAAAACAATTTTGCGAGGCATCACCGTTGACGGCAAAAGTTTCGGCGCAGGTCAGGAGGCGGAGCTTGAAAAGGTGCTGTCAAAGGAACAAATCAAAACATTGACCGCCAGAGGTGCTTTAAGCGGCTACGAATTAAAACAAAATGAAAATGAAACCGCCGGTCAAAAAACCGACCAAAAAGAAACCAAAAACCAAAAAGGCTAAATAAATGGCGTGGCTCACCGCAAGCGAATATCGGACACTTTCCCGGATGACGGTTTCAACGACCGCCGTTGAGCAGGAATTGATTGATTTTGAATTGAGGCTTTCAATTATCAAAATCTGTCAAAAATGCGGTGCCTCCATCAGAGATGAGATTACCGCCGCCGCGAATAATTTACCGAAGACGGAGCTTTTTCGTTCCGCGCAGCAAAAATTAACCGATGCCGCTTTATTGCCGCAGATCGGCGGCAGAATTCGAGACGGCGGCGTTCCGCAGTCGGAGCGCGATGCCAACGGCGACACGACCAATACTTACGTTTCAATAGAAAAACTTCGCGCCGAAGCCGAAGCGATTGAAGTTCAAGTTTTTGATTCGCTTGAATCATATTACACGCCCGCCGAGCAGGCAATAGAATTATTCCCGCGTGGATATTCAAGCGGCGTGAAGGTTTTTAGTGATTGGTAATGATTGACTTCTCGATAGAAATTGACCCGACCATCGCCGCCTTTGAGCGCGGTTTGACGGCTGATATTGAAAAGTTATCAACCGAAATCGTCAGGGAAGTTGTCGAACTCGCGCCGGTTGAGATGCGCGATTTGATGGGCAACAATCCGCCGTCGGCGCGTGGTTCAGCACCGGCAAGACGGACGGGCAACCTGGCAAATTCTTTGCAGGGCAGATTAACGGGAACGAACGCGGGCGAGATTGATTTGATTTATTATTCCGAATTTCTCGATCCGTTCTTAGGCGGCAAACTTGACAGACCGTTTGCTTTGACGGGAATTGATAACGCGATTGTCAAAGTCGCTAAAAGTTTATGAGTTTAGAAC
>JAJAYR010000316.1 GCA_026786155.1 Pyrinomonadaceae bacterium | reverse complement strand
TGTTTCCGTGTTTCGCCCGTCGAGCGGCATCTGGTATCTGCTCAATTCTGCGTCCGGTTTTGCCGCATTTCAATTCGGCGTCGCCGCTGACAAATTAGTTCCGGCGGACTATGACGGCGACGGCAAAACCGACGCTGCCGTTTATCGTTCAGGCGTTTGGTATCTGCAAAGAAGTCAGCTTGGTTTTATCGGCATCGCGTTCGGCGCGGCGGACGACATTCCAGTTCCGGCGGATTATGACGGCGACGGGAAATCTGATGTCGCCGTGTTTCGACAGTCAAACGGCACTTGGTATCTGCTGCAATCCACCAACGGCTTTGCGGAAATTCGCTTCGGATTGGGAACGGATAAACCCGTTCCGGCAGATTACGACGGCGACGGACGCGCCAATGTCGCCGTGTTCCGCCCGTCAAACGGCACCTGGTATACTTCGACTAATCCGGCAATCAATTACGGCGCGGTGTTATTCGGCACGGCGGAAGACAAGCCCGTTCCGGCGGACTACGACGGCGACGGGAAATCCGATGTGGCGGTTTTCCGCCCGTCAAATGGGACATGGTATTTAAATAGAAGCCAACTCGGATTCACGGGAATCGCGTTCGGCTTCGGCAATGATTTGCCGACACCAGCCGATTACGACGGCGACGGGAAAGCCGATGTTGCGGTATTTCGCAGCGGAATTTGGTATTTGCAAAGAATGACGGCTGGCTTTACCGGCATCAGTTTCGGCGCGGCTGGCGACAAACCCGTTCCGAGTGCTTTGGTGCCGTAAATTTTAGTCTTTACCGTCTCACACTTTTTTCACCCTGGCAGATAGAAAAAGGGCAGCGATTTTTAATCGTCTCCCTTTTTCTAATCATTGCCCGGTTCAATCAATGCGGCATTGAAATCAGCTTAAGCCGCTTCGTCGAGTTCGCGGATGACTTCGAGCGCGGGAGCTTTGCGTTCGACCATATCTTTCGTAATAATTAATTCCTTAACGCGCTTTTGCGACGGCAGAATATACATCGGCTGAAGCAGAATTTCTTCCAGAATCATCATCAAACCGCGGGCGCCGACTTTGCGGTGATGCGCTTGTTTGGCGATGGCTTTGAGCGCGTCGTCGGTGAATTTCAAACGGACGTTATCGAATTCAAACTTGCGCTGATACTGCTTGATAAGCGCGTTTTTCGGTTCGGTTAAAATCTGCACCAGCGCGGCTTCGTCGAGTTCGGTGAGCGTTCCCAGAACGGGTAGCCGCCCGACGAATTCGGGAATCAAGCCGTAATGAATCAAATCTTCCGGTTCGAGATTGGCAATCGCTTCGTCCTGCCGCTGTTTGCTCGATTTGACTTCCGCCTGAAAACCAAGCGATTTGTTGCGAAAACGCTTGCCGACGACTTTATCCAAACCGATGAACGCGCCGCCGCAGATGAACAAAATGTTCGTCGTGTCAACCGGCAAAAATTCCTGCTGCGGATGTTTGCGTCCGCCCTGCGTCGGCACATTCGCAATCGTGCCTTCGAGAATTTTCAGAAGTGCCTGCTGCACGCCTTCGCCGGAAACGTCGCGCGTGATTGATGGGTTGTCGTCCTTGCGGCAGATTTTATCAATTTCGTCAACGTAAATAATTCCGGTTTGAGCGCGTTCGACATCGTTTCCGGCGGCTTGCAGCAGTCGCAGAAGGATATTTTCGACATCTTCGCCGACGTATCCGGCTTCGGTCAGAGTCGTCGCGTCAACGATGCAGAACGGAACGCTCAAAATTCTGGCTAAGGTTTGCGCGAGCAGAGTTTTGCCCGTTCCGGTCGGACCAATCAACAAGATATTCGATTTTTGCAGTTCGATGTCGGGACGGATTTTCGCCATCTCGATACGTTTGTAATGCTGATAAACCGCCACCGAAAGACGCTTTTTCGTTTCGTCCTGACCGATGACGTATTCGTCCAAAAAGTTTTTCAGTTCCTGCGGTTTCGGCAGCGTTGAGCGGACATTCGCCGTTTCCGCCTGCTCGTCGTCATTGATGATTTCGTTGCAAATGTCTATACATTCATTACAAATATAAACACTCGGTCCGGCAATCAATTTTTTGACTTCGTTCTGAGATTTGCCGCAAAATGAGCAGCGCAGGATTTCTTCGGGTCTTCTTATCATAAATCGTTTGGTCCTTAGTCCTTAGTCCTTTGTCCTTTGTCCTTAGCAGTTGAACGAAACCATCAAATTTGTTTTATATTCAACACCTAAGGACAAAGGACAAAGGACTAAGGACTAATAACTTACTTTTCCCGGTGTTCGATAACTTCGTCAATCAAACCGTATTCCTTCGCTTGAATCGGCGACATAATGCGGTCGCGTTCGACGTCGAGTTCAACCTGGTCGTAGGCTTGTCCGCTGTGGTGCGAGATAATCCGCGAAGTCATTTCGCGCATTCGTAGGATTTCTTCCGCCATAATGCGAATGTCGCTTTGCTGACAGCTCGCGCCGCCCGACGGCTGATGAATCAAAATGCGCGAATGCGGCAGCGCGAAACGCTTGCCCTTCGTCCCAGCGGTCAACAATAACGCCGCCATCGAAGCGCATTGACCGACGCAAATCGTCGTGACATCGTTTTTAATGAACTGCATCGTGTCGTAAATTCCCATTCCCGCCGTAATCGAACCGCCGGGCGAGTTAATATACAAATTGATGTCGCGTTCCGGGTCTTCCGCTTCTAAGAAGAGAAGTTGGGCGACAATCAAATTGGCAACCATATCGTCAATCGGTGTGCCGATAAAAATAATACTGTCTTTCAAAAGACGCGAATAAATATCGAACGCCCGTTCGCCCCGCGAAGTTTGCTCGACTACCATTGGAACTAGCATAATTTTCTCTCTCTTAATTTTCGGGCAGTTTGTTTAAGAATAAGTTTAACTTGACGGAGATAACTGTTGAAATAATAGCTATTGCCAAATTCGAGTTTTATTCTACAACTTCTTCCTTAAATTGCCAACCGTCCGGAATAATTTTGTTAAGTTACTCTTTTTTCGCCGATTTATTCTTCGGCTTTTCGGTTTCTTCTTCTGACTTTTCCGCTTTTGCTTTGACCGTTTTTTCAGTTTTCGGTTCGACGGCTTCGTCGGAAGTTTCATTTTCGGCTTCCTCCGCCGGTTTTTCTTCCGTCCCCAAAACTTATTACGTTTCCCCTGCCGTCAGCCGTTGATTAGGGTCAAACC
>JAJAYR010000315.1 GCA_026786155.1 Pyrinomonadaceae bacterium | reverse complement strand
CTGCAAACTTACCGCGATAAAGTCAGTGCCGTGACATTGGAAGATGTCGAGCGCGTGGCGAAAAAATACATCGCGCCCGACAAAATTGCGATTGTCATCGTCGGCGATGCCGGAGAAATTCTGCCGCAGGTCAAACCTTACGCGCCGAAAATCGAGATTTTCGACGCGGAAGGCAAAGCAATTGACGCGAAAACTTACAGCAATATGAATGTCGGCGCGGCGGCGAATGCGAACGGCAAATGGAATCTGACGGTTGATTTTCAGGGTCAGCAATTGCCGATCAGTTTGATGCTCAAACAGGACGGCAATAAAGTTTCCGGTTCGCTCGATTCGATGATGGATAAAGGTGAAATTGCCGACGGAAAAGTTACCGGCAACAAATTCGTCGCCGTCGCTAAATCGCAGTTGCAGGGTCAAACGGTTGATTTGAATATCAACGGAATCATTGACGGCGATTCGATGAAAGGAACGGTCACGGTTCCGATGCCGGGCGTTCCGCCGCTGAATTTTACCGGCACGCGAGAGAAGTAAAAATTTACAGCTAAATTTGAGAAGAAATGTCCGCATCGGTTAAAGATAACTCTTTCGCCGATACGGACATTTTTTTCGTTAGTTTTTATCTTATCAAGTGCGAAAGGCGTATAAATCATAGACCGTTTTATCAATCTGCCGGTCGAGCGCAATGCCTCCGTCCTGATAAAAAATTTTGTTTTTATCAGTCTGCGCGTTCATTGGTTCTGAAATCAGTCTTCTAATTTCCCGTGCGCGTAGAAATCGTGGCGTTCGGAGAAATCCGGCGGCGCGTTAATCTTCGGCAGTCTGCCCAAAAGCTCAAGCGGATGCGTCGCTTCCGTTTCATCGCCGTTCGCCGTTTCCGTCTCCGACGGTCTTACGTCGTCCAGCAGAGTAACAATAGCGCGGCTTTTTTTGCGGATATTCAGCGGTTCAAGAAATGTTACGCGCCCGTTCACATCAATTTCAGCTTCGATTGTCATCAGCATAATTCAATTCACCTCGTTCATCCGATTATATCACGCCGCGCCTTTGACGACGGCGCGTTCGGCGGCGGTCAAATCGTATAAATCGTTGAGCTTCCGCTGATTTTATTTGAGCAGGCGGATAAGACCTTCCTGCTCGAAATGTTTGTCGGTCGTGAGTGCTTCGGAAACATTGCGTCGGCGCATCAAGACGAAACTGACGGCATCGCACAACGAATAATTTTTATCAGGACGTTCTTTAGTAAGTTCGACGGCTTGGCGATGCAGAATTTCATCAACCCAAACAATCTCTATGGCATTCGTCCCTAAAATTTCGGTGCTGAATCTAATAATTTTCTGCCGCGCGATGCTGCGAACTTGAGCTAAAGCCGTATATTCGGCTAAAACATAGTTAGTTGTCAGACGCGCTGTTGCCGAAGCGTAAAACCCGACGGCTTTTTCGTGAAGCGGTTCTGCATTTTCGTTAAAACACAAAAAACCGGAAGTATCTATCAACATCAGTCTTCGTCCTCGTGATTGTCGGCGTAAGCGCGGGCTAAATCAAAATCTATGCGTTCGTTGTGGTCTAACTTCAGATATTCTTCGTAAGTGAATTCTCGTCCCTGCCACATCCCGAACACTTTACGATTTTCGTCACTGTTTTTCGCGTCCAGTCTTTTGCGTTCCGCTTTTCCCGTTACTTCCTCAAGAATCAGCGTCGCAATTTGTAATTTCTCGCTGTCCGGCAACGGCAAAATAGTGTCTCGATAAATTTCTTGAACATCCGTTTGCATAAATTTCACCTCGTTCGTCCGATTATATCACGCCGCGCCGTTGCCGCTTTCTCAATCTAACAGCAGTGCCTTAAATCCGGCTTGCCGAAAATGTTCATCGGCGGTTAAGGCTTCGCTGATATTATTTTCATTCATCACAACGAACGAAGCGCAGTCGGTCAAGCCCCAGCTTTTATCCTGCCGCTGTTCATAGAGAATCAAGGCGCGGTGAAATAAATCAGATGAAGCGTCAATAATTTTAACGAAATCGCTTTCCTGCAAAGCGTGAATAATTTTAGCGGCATTGCGGCGAAATTTGGGCGCGGATAAGCCGTCGGCAACTTCGGCTAAAACAAATTGAGTGGTCAACAGCGAAAGATTTTCGGCGGCGATTTTGCCTTCCCATTCGACGGCTTTAGCGTGCCATTGGTCGCGGGTGTTAAAAAGGGCGTAGATGTATGCCGTGTCGAGAAACAACGCGGAGTTTGCCAAAATTTTAATCCTCCAACTTTCCGTGCGCGTAGAAATCGTGTCTTTCCGCTAAATCATCCACGCCGACATCAACGGCTAATTCACGAATCAGCGTCAGCGGGTGAACCGATTGTTTAGTTTGGTAGCGTTCGGCGATTTGCTCGACGATTTCTAAAACTTCCTCCTGCGCTTGGGGCGGCAGTTGAAAAACTTTCTGCTGAATGATTTCGATGGTGTTCATAACGCCTTGATATTACTATTTTTCTTTGCCTTCAACAATTTTTATTTCTTCCGGCGGTCAATTCGTCTAAATCGAAATTCCTCCCGTCAATTTTATTTTTCTGCGCGAGGAAAAATGTTAAGATATTTTGCTATGCAGAATGCACAAAATATCTATCGGGAAAATGTTGTCAGACTTCCGAACAACGAGAAACTTCGCCTTGCAACACTGATTTTGCAGGATTTAAGCGATGTCAGCGATTCTGGAAATAAGAAGTCGGCTTTGGAATTGTTGGAAAGTTTGCCGGCGCAGAGAGTTTTCAATTCCGCTGCCGAAGTTGACAGTCATCTGGAAACGGAGCGTGAATCCTGGGACAACTAAGTTTTCCGCCGCTCGCCAGAGTTTATCTCGACACTTCGCCGGTCATTTACAGCGTCGAAAAACACACGGATTACTGGCAAATACTCGTTTCTCTCTGGCAATCGCTGAAAGCGGGGGAAATCGAAATCGTTACCAGCGAACTGACCTTGCTTGAAACGCTCGTTCAGCCCGTCAGACAGAATAATCATATTCTAATTGCCGCTTACGAAACGCTTTTAACCGCTACGGAAGTCGAACTTTACCCGATAACCCTTGATATTTTGCGCGAATCCGCCAACTTACGCGCCCTCATCAATCTCAAAACGCCCGACGCGATTCACGCGGCGACGGCAAAGGCGGCAAACTGCCAATATCTGCTGACCAACGACGCGGCATTTCAGCGCGTTCAAAACTTAAACATCGTCATTCTCAGCGACCTGCTTTAACCTTGCCCGCTCACAATGCGTCTTTCGGGTTCGGTCAATTCATATAAATCATAAACCATTTCATCAATTTTATTTTCCAGTTCGCCCGTCGCTTCGCCCGCCTTTTTCAGCCGCAGAATTTCATCAACGAGTTCGATAAACGG
>JAJAYR010000314.1 GCA_026786155.1 Pyrinomonadaceae bacterium | reverse complement strand
GCCCGATATTGAATAACGCAAAACGTCAGAACCGCCTGCGTAAGCGGGCGGGTTGATTCTAAAGCCAAAACATCGAATTAGGAATCCATCCGCTGACGCAGATGGTTCTGACAATTCGATGGTTCTGTTGAAATATTTATGTGGAATGATACTGATATTCCTTTGGCGCATTTGATTACGTTTCGTTGTTACGGGACGTGGCTGCACGGCGACGAGCGCGGCTCGGTTGATCGTTTTCATAATCAATACAAATCATCGTATATTCCGCCGAACGCCGAATGGCAAAAGGCTAATGCCGGAAAACTAAAAGGCGGTGCCGTGATTTTAAGCGCAGAACAGCGCATCTCGGTCGAACATACCATCAGGGAAGTCTGCAATTTCCGGGCTTGGCTTTTGCGGGCGGTGAACGTGCGGACAAATCACGTTCATATTGTCGTTTCAATCGGCGATGCGAAATCTGAAAATGCTTTAAATTCTTTCAAGGCTTATTCCACAAAAAAAATGCGGGAAAAAAGTTTATGGAACAGAGAAAACAGTCCCTGGTCTGATAAAGGAAGTAAAAGAAATTTGTGGAATGAGCGAAGTATAAATTTAGCGGTCGAATACGTTATTGACGGGCAAGGCGGCGAATTGCCTGCGTTTGATTAAATTGTCGATTATGAGAGAAACCCGCCCGCTTACGCAGGCGGTTCTGACGTTGAATATGAAAATCTTAGAAATCAGAACATTGCGCGGTCCGAATTACTGGAGCGGTTATTGGAAAAAGTTAATCATAATGCGGCTCGACATCGGTGATTATGAGGAGAAGCCGACGGACAAAATCGAAGGTTTTTACGAGCGGATGAATGAAGTGATGCCGTCTATTCAAACGCACGGGTGCAGTTATAAGGAAGCGGGCGGATTTAACCGGCGTGTTCAGGAAGGCACCTGGGCGGGACACGTTATCGAGCATTTTGCGCTCGAATTGCAGACGCTCGCCGGAATGGATGTCGGTTACGGCAGAACGCGCGAAACCGGGGAAAAGGGAATTTATAACGTCGTGTTCGCCTATTTCGAGGAAGAAGTCGGGCGTTACACGGCGCGTGCCGCCGTGCGTCTTTTTCTGGAATTAGCCGAAGGCAAACCGATGGCGGAAATCAAACAGACGCTCGCCGACGAAATTCAGGAAATGCGCGTCATTCGTGAACGGGTTCGTTTCGGACCTTCGACCGCCTCAATTGTCGAGGAAGCCGAATCGCGCGGCATTCCGTATATTCGTCTGAACGACCAGTCGCTGATTCAACTCGGCTACGGCGTTAATCAACAGCGGATACAGGCGACGACGACGAATAAAACAAATATGATTTCGTGCGACATCGCCACGAATAAAGCCGCGACAAAAAAACTTCTGGGCGAAATGGGCGTTCCCGTGCCGAAAGGCTTTCGCATCCGCGACGAAGACGAAGTGAAAAGCACCGTCGAATCGGTCGGGTTTCCCGTCGTCATTAAACCGCTCGACGGCAATCACGGCAGAGGCGCGACCATCGGCATCGAAACTCTGGAAGATGCGCTGACCGCTTTTCACGTCGCGCAGTCGCAATCGCGCTCGAAATGGGTGATTGTCGAAAAAATGCTCGACGGCGGCGATTTCCGCGCTCTGGTCGTGGACAATAAACTCGTGGCGATTGCCGAACGAACGCCCGCGCACGTCGTCGGCGACGGCGTGAATACGATTCAAGCGTTAATTGATAAAGTCAACGAAGACCCGCGCCGCGGTTACGGACACGAAAACGTCCTGACGCAGATTGACGTTGACGGTTCAACCGAAAAACTTCTGAAGGCGAAGGAATACACGCTCGAAACAATTTTGCCGCCGGGCGAAATTCTGCATCTGAAAACGACGGCGAATATCTCGACCGGCGGAACGGCGATTGACCACACCGACGAAGCACACCCGGAAAACGTCTTTTTATTTGAACGCATCGCTAAAATTATCGGTCTCGACATTATCGGCATTGACGTTATCGCCCCGAACATCACCGACCCGCTGCGGCAGAACGGCGGCGGAGTCATTGAAGTCAACGCCGCGCCCGGCTTCCGAATGCACCTCGCGCCGTCCGACGGCATCGGGCGCAACGTCGCCGAATACGTCGTTGATATGCTGTTTCCGCCGGGCAAACCGTTTCGCATTCCGATTTTCGCCATTACCGGCACGAACGGCAAAACGACGACGACGCGGCTCATCGCGCAAATTCTGCGCGGCAGCGGCAAAACCGTCGGATTTACGACGACCGACGGAACTTATATTCACAATAATCAGATTACGGCGGGCGATAACACGGGTCCGGTTTCGGCGCAATTGGTTTTAAAAGACCCGTCGGTGCAGGTCGCGGTTTTGGAAACGGCTCGCGGCGGCATTATTCGTTCGGGCATCGGCTACGATTACTGCGATGTCGGTGTCGTAACCAACGTCGCCGCCGACCATCTCGGATTAAAAGATGTCAACACGCTGGAAGATTTGGCGCGGGTCAAAGCGGTCGTGCCGCGCTCGGTTTCCTCGAAAGGTTACGCGGTTTTGAACGCCGAAGACGAACTGGTTTTTAAAATGCGAAAACTCGTCGAAGGCAAAGTCGTCTATTTTGCGATGGACGAAAATCACCCGAATATCCGGCGCAACGTCCGGCGCGGCGGCATTTCGTGCGTTTATGAGAATGGTTTCATCACGCTTTTAAAAGGCAAATGGAAAGTGCGCGTCGAACGGGCGATTAACATTCCGCTGACTTACGGCGGACGCGCCGAATTTATGATTCAAAATGTGCTGGCGGCAACGCTCGCGTGTTTCGTTCACGGCGTTTCCTTAGAAGACATTCGCGTCGGCTTGGCGACGTTCACGCCTTCGACCGCGCAAACGCCGGGACGAATGAATTTCGTCGAAGTCGCGGATTTTACCGTTTTGATGGATTTCGCGCACAATCCGGCGGGCGTCAGCGGTCTGCAAAAATTTATCGAACAACTCACTTATCAAAAACGAATCGGAATCTTGAGCGGTGTCGGCGACCGCCGCGACGAGGATTTGCGCGAAATGGGACGGCTCGCCGCCGAAACTTTCGACCATTTGATTATCCGGCGCGGCGATTATCTGCGCGGGCGAACGCAGGAAGCGGTTTTCGACCTTTTGAAAGACGGCGTGAAGGAAAGCGACAAACAAATTACCGTCGAAATCATCGAAGAATCAAAGGAAGCGGTTTATCGCGGTTTTGAATTGGCGCAGAAAGGCGATTTGGTGGTTATTCTCGCCGACACGGTGCAGAAAGATATTGCGCTCGTCAACCAATACCGCGAAGAAATCGCCCAGCGTTGAAATTAGAAAAACCGAACGCCGATTTTTAAGATTGATTAAAACTAAATCACACGAATCAGCGTTTTATTTGAAATCAAAAGGAGTAAAAATAATGAGTATCAGACTCGGCGACGAAGCACCGGATTTTACGGCGAACACGACGGAAGGTGAAATCAAATTTCACGAATGGCTCGGCGACGATTGGGGCGTTTTGTTTTCGCACCCGCGCGATTACACGCCCGTCTGCACGACGGAACTCGGAATGGCGGCGAAATTAAAACCGGAATTCGACCGGCGCGGCGTGAAAATCATCGGCTTGAGCGTTGACCCGCTCGACTCGCACGCGGGCTGGGCGAAAGACATCGAAGAAACGCAGGGCGCGGCGGTCAATTTCCCGATGATTGCCGACCCTGAAAAAGAAGTGGCGAATCTTTACGATATGATTCACCCGAACGCCAGCGACACGGCAACGGTGCGCTCGGTGTTCGTCGTCGGACCCGACAAAAAAATCAAACTGACGCTGACTTATCCGGCAAGCACCGGCAGAAATTTCGACGAAGTGCTGCGCGTCATTGACTCCTTGCAACTGACCGCTAAACACAGCGTCGCCACGCCCGCCAACTGGCAGGACGGCGACGACGTGATTATCGTTCCGGCGGTATCGGACGAAGACGCGAAGGCGAAATTCCCGAAAGGCTGGAACGCCGTTAAACCGTATCTGCGCGTTACGCCGCAGCCGGATAAGTAGAAATAAAAAAATTAACTGCCGAAAAGCGCGGAGGTTTTAAGAGACTTCCGCGCTTTTTATCTTTAAAGATTTATTCGGGCGAAAAATCTGTGTTATTTTGGTATTGAAATGCCGATTGTCTCGCCCGAAAAAGATTTTGAAAAAATTGCCGCGAAATTAGTTTGCGAATCGTGCGGCAATGGATTCGACTGCGGCGCGAACGTCGGCGAATGTTGGTGTTTTGAGGTCGAAGTGACGCCGGAAATTTTGACGGAACTGCGCGGAAAATATAAAAATTGTTTGTGCGCGAAATGTCTGCCGGTT
>JAJAYR010000313.1 GCA_026786155.1 Pyrinomonadaceae bacterium | reverse complement strand
TCTCCCCAATGCTAACTGCTTACTCCCTTCTGCAAACGGCCTTCTGCCTTCTGCCAACGGCCTTCCGCCTTCCGTCAACTGCCTTCCGAAGACCGCTGTAAAATTATCAATGATGCGATTTTCGACTTCCGATAAATCGAGTTCGCGCCCCAAAAGCCGTTCCATCGAAGCGACCGGCTCGCCTTCGCAGGCGATTATCCAATCGAAATAGCTCAAATCCGTGTTGACGTTCAGCGCGAAGCCGTGCGTCGTTACCCAACGCTTGATGTGAACGCCGATGGCGGCGACTTTACCGTCTTTAGTGTGAACGCCCGTCAAATCTGCGATGCGAAACGCTTCGATGTCGAAATCTTCAAGCGTCCGAATCAAAACCTCTTCCAAATCGCGCACATATTTGTGAACGTCCTTGCGGTCTGGACTCAAACTAATAATCGGATAACCGACGATTTGCCCAAGCCCGTGATAAGTAACTTTGCCGCCGCGATTCGTTTCGTGAACCGTCGCGTCGAGTTTCTTTAACATTTCGGCATTCACCAGTACGCCGTTTTCCGTGGCGCGTCGCCCAATCGTAAAAGTATGCGGATGTTCGAGCAGCAGTAAATAATCCGTCTCGCGCCGTTCGATGACTTCCTGTTCGAGTTTTTTCTGCAAATCCAAGCCGTCGGCGTAGGCAAAACGACCGAGACGGCGAACCTGTAGTTGTCTTTCGTGCATCTTGTTTATAATAAAATTATCCGTAGAAATTTACGAATGAGAAACGATTATGAAAAAAACTTTTATAAAATCAGCAATCATCGGTTTGTGTCTTTTATGTTTCGCGTTTTCAGCCGCCGCGCAAAAACGCCGTTCGACCGGCAAAAGAACCGTTAAACCGGCGGCAGCCGCGACGACCAATAATTTTGAAATCAGAGCGGGCGCGGAAAAAGTTTCGACGCAGATCAAAAATGTTTCCAAATTTCTTTATAATCTCGGCGGCGTAGCGCGAGTTATCGAAGACCTCGACCGCGACATCGCCGCCCGCAAAGCCTCGCGCAACGCCGATTCGCTAAACACGAAAAACAAACAAGCCGTCGTCGCCACGATGAAAAATCTCCGCGCCGGACTCGTCGCGCTCGAAATCGAATTTCGCACGAAACCCGCGCTCAAAAACTACCTTTTCCAAATTCAGGGAATTTCCGATATGACCGGACTCGCCGAAGACCAAGCCGCCGACGGGCAGTTAACCGAGTCTGGCAGAACACTTTTGCTGGTCGTTGAAAAACTATCCGACACGCTGGCGGCTCTGCCGTAAATTTATTTTGTGAGATTTAAAAAAAGAAAAGCGCGAAGTTTAATTAACTCGCGCTTTTCTTTTTTAGAAATTCTCCGCAGGTAAGACTCGAACTTACAACCCTTCGGTTACACTTTACCCCAAACTTTCGTTTGAGTGTGGACTATCTCATCAACTTTCTTTTTACGAAAAGTTGTCGGACGCTTTTTGAGATTTTATTGGTTTGGTTTCCTCAATCTCTAGTCTCTGCACGTTCCTGTCTACTCTTAAACCATTCAACAGGCTTCGCTCAAGATTGCCGTGCCGATGTTTATCGGTTTAGGTTTCCTTGAGTTCATCCGATTTTTCAATCACAGTCGCCTGTGAAAGCTGCAACTTAATTTACAGCCGAATGCTCTGCCATTGAGCTACTGCGGAATATCGTCCGAAGACGAATCTAAAGATTAAAAACTTCCTTTTCTCTTGTCAAGCCGACTTGCGCTTTTCCGGTGAAGAATTTAGATTTTACGATATGCAGCACGAACTTATTTTGATTCTCGATTTCGGCTCGCAATACACGCAGCTAATCGCGCGGCGTGTGCGCGAACAAGGCGTTTATTGCGAAATTGCGCCGTTTCATCTCGCGCTTGAAAAGATTACGGCGAAAAATCCGAAGGGCGTGATTCTTTCGGGCGGACCGAATTCGGTTTATGAAACGGACGCGCCGCAGTTATCAAAGGATTTTTACACGCAAATTAACGCGCCGATTTTGGGCATTTGTTACGGAATGCAATTGTTGGCGAAAGATTTGCGCGGCGCAGTTTCGCCGTCGGACAAACGCGAATACGGACACGCGAAACTTAAACGATTGAGCGGCAAAACTGAATTGTTCAAAGATTTACCGGAAATTCTCGATGTCTGGATGAGCCACGGCGACCACGTAACGAGTTTGCCCGAAGGTTTTCATCAAACGGCGACGACGGGCGATGTCGTGACGGCGATTGAAAACAAGGAAAAACGCATTTACGCCGTGCAGTTTCACCCGGAAGTTTCGCACACGCCGCTCGGCAAGGAAATTTTGCGAAATTTTTTGTTTGAGATTTGCGCGTGTAAAGGCGACTGGACATCGAAACAGTTTATCGCCGAAGAAGTCGAGAAAGTTCGCGCAATTGTTGGCGAAAACGATAATGTCGTCTGCGGACTTTCGGGCGGCGTTGATTCGACCGTCGCGGCGGTTTTGGTTCAGGAAGCGGTTGGAATGCGGCAAACGTGCATTTTCGTCAATAACGGACTGCTTCGCGCCGGTGAGTTTGAGGAAACGCTGAAACTTTACCAGGAAAAACTGCATTTAAATGTCGTCGGCGTTGATGCTTCCGCAGATTTCTATACGGTTCTAAAAGATGTCGTTGACCCGGAATTGAAGCGCAAGGCAATCGGCGCGAAATTTATTGATGTTTTCGACGCGGAAGCGAATAAAATCGGCGGCGTAAAATGGCTCGTGCAGGGAACTTTGTATCCCGATGTGATCGAATCGGTTTCGCTTCACGGCGCGAGCGTGACGATAAAATCTCATCACAATGTCGGCGGTTTGCCGGAAAAAATGAATCTCAAATTAATCGAGCCGTTGCGCGAATTATTCAAAGACGAAGTGCGTTTAATCGGCAAGGATTTGGGAATTCCGCCGGAAATTTTAGAACGTCATCCGTTTCCCGGTCCCGGTTTGGCAGTCAGAATCTTAGGCGACATTACGCCCGAAAAAGTTGAACTTCTCCAGAAATGCGACCGCATTTTCATCGAAGAATTGCACAATTTCGAGATTTACAATGATGTCTGGCAAGCGTTTGCCGTGCTGCTGCCGGTGCAGTCGGTCGGCGTGATGGGCGATTTTCGGACTTACGAAAAAACCGTCGCGCTTCGCGCCGTCACTTCAACCGACGGAATGACGGCTGATTGGGCGCGTCTGCCGTTCGATTTTCTGCAAAAGGTTTCGTCGCGGATAACTTCGGAAATTCGCGGCGTAAATCGCGTCGTTTATGATATTACGTCAAAGCCGCCGGGAACGATTGAATGGGAATAACTTAATTTTAGATTTTAGATTTTGGATTTTGGGTTTGTAAATTCCGGTTTAAGCATAAACAATATAATCTGAAATTTAATAATTCGGTTCACCAATAAATTATAACAAGGGAATTTTTCTATGAAATATCGGCAGTTAGGCGACAGTGATTTACAGGTTTCGGAAATTAGTTTGGGTTCGTGGCTGACTTATTCGGGCGGCGTTGAGCGCGAACAGGCGGCGGCGTGCGTGGAAAAGGCGTTTGAAGTCGGCATCAATTTTATTGACACGGCGAATGTTTACGGCAAAGGCGCGTCCGAAACTTTTTTGGGCGAGGTTTTGCAGAATCGTCCGCGTGATTCTTACGTTTTAGCGACGAAACTTTTTTTTCCGATGACCGAAACCGACAGCGGTTTGTCGCGCGTTCAGATTCATAAACAGTTAAACGATTCGCTCAAACGGCTGAAAACCAATTACGTTGATTTGTATCAATGCCATCGTTACGACGAAAATACGCCGCTCGAAGAAACGATGATTGCGCTTTCGGAAGTCGTGCAGGAAGGCAAGGCGCGTTATATCGGTTTCAGCGAGTGGAACGCCGCGCAAATCAAAGCCGCCGCGCAAATAACCGGCGTGGAAAAATTCGTTTCGAGCCAGCCGCAGTATTCGATGTTGTGGCGCGAGCCGGAAGCGGAAGTTTTCCCGGTGTGCGCGGCAAACGGCATCGGTCAAATCGTCTGGTCGCCGCTCGGACAAGGCGTTTTGACGGGAAAATATCGAGCCGGTCAGCCGATTCCGAAAGATTCACGCGCCGCCAATGATTTGATGAACGTCTTTATCGGTCGGCTGCTGAACGATGAAATTTTGAACGCCGTCGAAAAATTAAAGCCGCTTGCCGCCGCCGAAAATCTTTCGATGGCGCAACTCGCGCTCGCCTGGGTTTTGCGCGACGAGCGCGTTTCTTCGGCGATTATCGGCGCGAGTCGCCCCGCACAAATCGCCGATAATGCCGCCGCTTCGGGCATTGAACTTTCCGCGCAAACGCTGACGGCGATTGATGAAATACTCAATCCGGTTCTCGCGCCGGTCAAATAAGCGGCGTTTATTTCGGAAATTTTTTATGAACAGAAGTTGCGCCGTCGAAAATTACAGGCAACACGATTCGGAATAGGTGAAAGATGAGAGATGATAACTGATAGATTTTATCTGTCATCTGTCATCTCTCATCTTTCACCTATTCCGAATTTTTCCTTTTCAACTGCGAAATTTCTGACTGAATTTTTCGTTGTTTTTATCATTCAATCGCCAATCGCACTTCGCCGTAAAGTTTCGCCAAGTCCGCGAGTTGATAATGGGCGTTCAGACCGCTCGGATTCGGCAGCAGCCAGATGCTTGTGCCGCCAATTTTTTCCGTCTGCAAACCTAAATGCGCCTTCGGCTTTTGAAACGCCGTGCGATACGCGCCGATTCCTAAAACGGCGAGAATCTGCGGCTCGAATTTTTCGATTTTCTTGACGAGCAGTTTGCCGCCTTCGATAAATTCTTCGGTCATCAATTCGTCCGCCCGCGCCGTCGTGCGTTGGCAGAAAGACGTGATGCCGCAGCCGTTTTCGAGCAGTTCGTGTTCTTCGGACGGGTGCAGAACTCTATTGGTAAAGCCGCCGAAATGCAGGGCTTTCCAGAAGCGGTTGCCCGGTTTGGCGAAGTGCCAGCCGGTTGCGCCCGACCACATTCCGGGATTGATGCCGCAGAATAAAACCTTCAAATTATAATCAATTAAATCTTCGGTCGTGCGGTTGACGGCATCGCGCAAATCTTCTTTGGTCGGCTTGAATTTCATCATTTTTTCGCGCTTCCGATAAGGGCAAAAAGCGGGTCGCCGCCGCGCGGCGTGTGGCGGCGAATTTCGATTGCGGTGAACCTGTCGCTCGCCGCAAAATAATATCGCACGAGTTCGATGTGTTCCACGTCGTCGCCCGCGTTCCAGACGCGGACGGCTTTGGTCGGAAAACAGCGATTGGAAAATGTTACGACGAGCGGCGCGTTTTCTTTCAAAACGCGCCCGATTTCACCGAAAACTGTGAACGGCTCAATCAAATACTGCACCGAAACGCCAATCGCCGCGGCATCGAATTCATCATTCGCAAACGGCAGAATCGGTTCGGCGTTCAGATTCTGCACGACGCGCGTCGTCAGGCGTGGGTTGGCGGCGAGTTCATCGGCGTTCATTCCGAGTCCGGCGACGCGCGAATAATTAACGTCGTCGGGCAGATGGCTGACGTAACTGCTCATCAAATCGAGAATCGCGCCGCCGGGCGGGAAGAATTCGCGGTAAATTTCGGTAACGACGTTAATCGCCGCGTCGTCAATGTGCGTAACGAAGCGCGGGAAATCGTAAAATCTTTCGTCGGCTGATTCGTCGGAGCGGCGGAAGGCGAGACTCTCTGAAAACGACGCGGCGGTTGAGTTCGGCATAAATAAAATTCGATTCGGCACGGTTCTAATTTCGTTTGGAATTATTGTCTCGAATGTCGAAACGAATGTCGAATGATAAATTATTTCCGCCAATCTTCCAGCGCGGAAGGCAGGATAAATTCGATTTTGTCAATGCGGGCGAAGGGTTCGCCGAATTTTGCGTCGCCGCCGCAGTGCGCTAAATTACTGATATGAGCAAAACAGAAAAAGAACTGGCATTTCTGCGCGACCTTTACGTCGAAACCGATTGGACGGAGCGTTTTACCAATCTCCTTGACGATAATTTTAAGTTTGCTGGCGAGGAAAAAATTCTTTACGTCAACGCCGGAGCCGGCAATCACGCGCTGGCGATACGCGAAAAATTGGACGATGAAATCGAGATTTTCGGCGTGTCGGAAAGTCGGGAATTGTTAAATATCGCCCGCGCCAAAGCCGACGCGATTGCCGCGAACGTGGATTTTTCAGTCGTTTATCCGGTGGACAAATTCGACGCGGTATTAGCCGACGCGAGTTTCGTCAAACCTTCCGAATTAAAGATTTTTTTGTCGGAAATCGTCGGCTCGTCAAACAAACAGGTGGCTTTTTTCTTCCCGACGGCGAGCAGCTTCGGCGAAATTTTTTCGCTGCTCTGGGAAACTCTGCTGAATCTGGATTTATTGGAGAAAAGCGCAGAGGTCGAGCGTCTGATTACGGAATTGCCGACGGCTTTGAAGATTGAAGAAACGATGAAGGATTTGGGGTTGACCAAAGTCGAAACGATGGTGAAAAGCGAATTTTTCGACTACGACAACGGCGCGGCTTTCGTCAATTCGCCGCTCGCCGCCGATTTTTTATTTCCCGCGTGGCTGGATTTTTTAGACGAAAACGAAAGGGAACGAGTCATTGAAAAACTCGCCGAAACAATTGACGAGGACATCGCTGGAATGAATTTTCAATTCTCGGTGAAAGCGACTTTGCTGGTCGGCGAAATAGGCGCGAAGTGAAACGAAAACGCTCAAAATCCGGCGGCATTTCGCAAATTGCGGTGATGAGAAAAACGATTCGGAATAGATGAGAGATGCGAGATAATAGCTGAGAGATGAAATCTATCAGTTATCATCTTTCACCGCTCATCTATTCCGAAGTAATACTTTTTGAAAAATTGTTGAACCTAAAATTTGAAAATTCACCGAAAACCTTTTCACCTTCCGGTCTTCAAACTTTACGATTGTTTGACTTCTGCCCGGCGATTCATCTCCGCCGCTAACTGCTCGTCGCTCAGACTGTTAACCTGCGGCGCGGCGGGCGAAATAATCTGCTTTTGCGCTTGCTCGGTGCGTTCTTCTTCTTCAGCCTCGCGCATTCCGTCTTTAAAAGCCTTGTGCGTCTGTCCGAAAGATTTCGCCAATTGCGGCAGCCGACTCGCGCCGAAAAGCAAAAACAAAACCGCGACGATTAAAATAATTTCCGTTGTTCCAAAACTTCCCATAATAATTTCTTCCTTTATCAAGCGTTAAAATTCAAAGACTTTTTTGCCATACTTAACTTCTTCTTCCTTTAGTGCCTTCAGTGCCTCGCGCGTCGCTTCGATAAGTTCCTTCTGGTCTTTGGTCAAACGCTTCGGCAACTTAAAATCCTTTGCTCGCGGCAAATCCGCTCCGTTTTGATTTTTCTCAGCCTTTTTCATAATTTAACTTCTCTTCTGACGCTTAATTGACCGAAAAAGTTGGCGCGTCAATTGGTTTATCATAACGCGATTCGTTTGATGTTTCCATCGAAAGAGCGATTTTACCTTTTACCTTTTACCTTTTCCCTTAAATTTGTCCGTCGCGTCAATCAAAGCCGAAGCGATTCCCGGTTCGGAAATCGAGTGTCCGGCATCGGCGACGAGAATAAATTCGGCTTCCGGGAAAGCGCGGTGCAAATCCCACGCGCTCGTCGCCGGACAGACGACATCGTAGCGTCCCTGCACGATGACGGTCGGAATGTGGCGAATTTTACCGACGTTTTCGATTAAATAATTTTCGGTCGGGAAAAACGAATCGTTCATAAAATAATGACATTCGATTCGGGCTAACTGCAACGCTTCGTGGGCGCCTTCCCAGTGTTCCATCAAATCATCGCTCGGATAAAGTTTGGAAGTCGAGCCTTCCCAGACGCTCCACGCCCGCGCCGCTGCTAATTGTTCCGCTTCGTCGTCGCCGGTCAAGCGTTTGTAATACGCCGTCATCATATCGCCGCGCTCGGCTTCGGGAATCGCGTCGCGGTAGCGTTCCCAGAAATCGGGGAAAATCTCCGACGCGCCGGATTGATAAAACCAATCGAGTTCTTTTTTGCGCGTCAGAAAAATGCCGCGTAAGAAAAGCGCGGAAACTCTTTCCGGGTGCGTTTCGGCGTAAGCCAGCGATAAAGTGCTGCCCCACGAACCGCCGAACACCGCCCATTTTTCGATGCCGAATTTTTCGCGCAATGCTTCGATGTCGCTGATTAAATCCCACGTCGTATTTTCGCGCAGTTCGGCGTGCGGCGTTGATTGTCCCGCGCCGCGCTGGTCGAAAAGTATGATGTGATACGCTTGCGGGTCGAAATACCGGCGATATGTCGGAATCAGTCCGCCGCCGGGACCGCCGTGCAGAAAAATGACGGGAATGCCGTTCGCGCTGCCGCATCTTTCATAATAAATTTCGTGAATATCGGAAACTTTTAATTTGCCGGAATCGAACGGCTCGATTTCTGGATAAAGTATTTTCATAAATTGCATCATACTAAATATCAGTTGAAATCTTCAATTTGAGTGTGTCAGAACCGTCGGCGGCAGCGGACGGTTGAATGTGGCAAATCAGGTGTTTGACCGGCAAACATAAACCGTCCGCTGCCGCCGACGGTTCTGACAGGACGGTGGCGAAAAAACATTGTAATAAATGTGAAAAACGATTACCATAAAAGAACTGATATTAAGTTTCGCCAAGGAGTAAAATGAAAAAAAGTCTGTTGTATGTTTTTTCGTTCGGTTTGCTGACCGTTTTATTTTCCGCGCAAAATTTCGCGCAGGAGGAGACGCGCCGTAATGTATCCGCCGCGTCGAGTTTGTATGTTATTTCGGCGAAAGCGGGCGGCGTAAATTTTGTCGAAGGCAAAGTCAATGTCGCGCGAACGAGCGGCACGAGCGGTTTGCTGCTCAAAAGCGATACGCTCGAAATCGGCGATAAGGTTTCGACCGGCGCAAATGGCAAAGCCGAAATTTTATTAAATCCCGGCTCGTTCGTGCGGCTGGCGGGAAACTCCGAATTCGAGTTCACGACGACCGCGCTCGAAGATTTGCAGTTGAAATTAAACATCGGCAGCGCGATATTTGAAGTTATTACCGACAACGAATTCACCTTCGCCGTCAACACGCCGAAAGCCAAATTTTTCGTCGTCAAAACCGGCGTTTATCGCGTGGACGTTTTGGGCGACGGAACGAGCAAAATCGAAGTCTGGAAAGGCAAAGCGCAAGTCGGCGACATCTACGCGACGGAAGTCAAAGGCGGCAGACAGGCGACGGTCAACGGCAGTCAGGTTTCGGTCGCCAAATTCGACCGCGGCGAAAAGGACGACTTTGAAATTTTCAGCAAAGCCCGCGCCAAAGAATTGGCGAAGGTCAACGCGAAACTGCAAAACCGCGACGTTCGCACGAGTTTGATGAGTTCGTTCTACAACTCGCGCTGGAGTCTGAACGATTCTTACGGGCTGTGGGTTTTTAATCGGGCGTTCGGAAGCTATTGTTTTCTGCCGTTCGGTTACGGCTGGAATTCGCCTTACGGCTTTTATTATTCGAGCGACATTTGGTATTACAATCTGCCGCCGGTGATTTATAACCCGCCGATTATTACTAATCCGCCAATCACCACGACACCGCCGCCGCAAATCGGTTCGCCGGGCGTGAGAAATCCGCGAATCGGTCGCGGCAGCGGAAGAACCGATGAGCAGGTTCGCCCGCCATACGCGAGAATTCAGCGCGAAATCGGACAATTCCCGATTGACCGCGAAGCCGATACGCCGTCGCCGTTTCCAAGCACCGTTCGCCAATCGCCGCCGCTTTCGCCGCCAGTCGCCGATACGCCGGTGATCGGTTCGCCGGGCAGGATTCCGCCCCAAAAAGATAACTAGAAAATTTACCTTAGGACTTTCTCATTTCAAGGAAAATTTTAACGCCAAGACGCGAAGGCGCAAGGACGCAAAGATTTTTTACAGCATAAGCCGATGGTAGAAAACATTTAATTTTCTTTGCGTCTTGGCATCTTGGCGTTAAAAAAATGAGAAAGTCCGAAACCTGATGATTTTTGAAGCGAGAGAATAAAAAACTCTCGCTTTTTTATTTGAATAAATGAATGAACGAAGCGGCGGGCGATTGGTTGTTTTCGGTGAGTGTTTCGAGATACGGCTGTAAAATCAGCAGCACCGACTGCGAGCCGTTAAAAACCGTGTGCAGAGCGATGCAGGGCAGCAGATTCTTGGTGCGGACGCGCACTAAAGTTAAAACCAAACTCAGCAGACAAATCAAAAAAATCGTCGAATAACTCGGATAATACTGCGGAACGTGGACGAGCGCGAAAAGAAAAGTAATCAGCGCGACCGCCGCCGGAACGCCAACGGTTCGCTGAAAAGCCGAATATAAAACGCCGCGATAAACGACTTCTTCGACGAGCGGCGCAGTAAAAGTCGCCAGAAACGCGACGATATAAACCGCCGTCCGCGAACTTTTCAAAATTCGCAAAAGGTCGTTGTCCTGTTCGGGAAAATAATAGGAAGCGATGCCCGCCAAAACGAAAAATCCGCCGACAATTGCCAGACAAGTCCAGATGTTGAAGCCGTTCCACCGCCAGCCCAGAGTCTCACGAAAAGAGAATTTTTTGAATCTCGTAACGACCAGCCACGCCAAAACTAAAGTCAGAATATGCGCCGGAATTATCGCGCTGATTTGCAGCAAAACCGCCGTCGGGTCGTTTTTCGCAAATTCGACGACGGCGGCTTGATTTGTAAAATAAACGCTTTGCTTTGTCAGATACGGCAGCAAAAAAAGGTTCGGAAAAATAATAATAAACACGACGCTCGCCGCCCAAACGCCGAACGCCGTCCAACTGTTCCAAGGCGGATTATCGGGCGAAATCGGCGGCGAATCCGGTGAAAGGACATCTTTTTTTATCGGCGGCGACGGAAAATTTTCGGCTTCGTTTGATTCGTAGTTCGGCACGCAATGAGTTTAGCTAAATTTACGGGAAGTTCAAAGTTTGGGAGCCGCGCTGCAAACTCGAATCCGACGTAACGCCGTCCGTCTTGGCGGCTGTCCGGTGTGCGAGACGCACACCGGCACTGCGCGAGCGGGACGCTCCCGCGACAGCCAGCGGGACGCTGGCGTTACTTTTATTTCAGCTTTGACCCAAAGGCAAGCGGATTTTAACGGCAACGCCTTCGGTCAAATTATTTTCGATAGTCAAAGTTCCGTGATGTCTTTGCACAATTCGGTGGCTGATTGCCAAGCCCAAACCCGTTCCGCCTTCTTTGTTGGCGGTAAAAAACGGGTTGAAAACATTCGGCAGCGCGTCTTCGGGAATGCCGCGCCCGTTATCGGAAATCGTGATGACGATGTGCGGCTGGCGATAGGTTTCAGTTGGCAGAAATGCGGTGTCGGTAACGACGTTCAAAATTTTTTCGCGCTGCTCGTTGGTGTCGGTCGCCTGTCGCGCGTTGGTAATGAGATTAAACAAAACCTGCTGAATCTGCGAAGCGTCGCCTTCGACCGTTGGCAGATACGGCGCAAGTTGCAAATTCGTTTTCACGCCGGAATTATGCAATTGATGATTGAGCAAGCCGACGGTTTTTTTTATCAGTTCGTTAATATTGACCGCCGCGAATTCGGGCGAACGGTCGCGGGAGAAATCGAGCAACTGCGTTACGATTTGCGTGATGTTGGAAGTTTGTTCGCGGATGGCGGTGATTTCTTCGCTCTTTTGCAGTTTTTGATGCGAACGCAGCAGAAATTCGAGATTGGCGGAAATGATATTCAAAGGCGTACCGACTTCGTGCGCGATTCCGGCGGTGATTTTGCCGATGGCGGAAATGCGTTCCTGCTGAATCAGACGGCGTTCGATAAGTTTTTCGTCGGTTACGTCGCGCGTCGTGCAGACGACACCGATGACGCGGTTTTCCGAATTGACAATCGAGTCGGTGATGATGCGAAGCACGCGCCCGTCAATTCGGTCGGTCAACTCGACTTTTTGCGGCTGGCGTTCAGTTACGGTTCGCATAATCGTGCAGCTATGACGCGGCGTTTTCGAGTTATGATAAAGTTCGCAGCAGCGAATTCCGACTAAGGTTTCCGCCTTTTCGCCGAACATTTGCGCTAAGGATGCGTTGGCGCGGCGGATTTTCCCCGAAGGCGCGTGAATCGAAACGCCGTCGGTCATCGCGTCGAAAGTTTCTTCCCATTCGGTCTGCGCGTCGGTAACTTCGCCTGATAATTTAGCGCGTTCGAGTGCCACGCCGACTTGTTTGCCGATGCCGGTCAGCATTGATTTTTCGTGCGCGGTGAAGATTCGCGGCGCGTCGTGAAACAGCGTCAGCACGCCGCGCACCGCGTCGCCGCGTCCGATGAGCGGGACGGTCGCCAGCGAGCCGATTTTTTCGCTCGAAATAGGACGCGCCACGCGCCGGTCGAGCGAAGTGTCATCAACCAGCAAAGTTTCGCCCAGCACGGCGGTTTGCCCGATAACGCCTTCGCCGAGTTCAAATCTTTTGATTAGCGAAGAAACGCGAACGGTCAAATTTTCCTGCACGACGCGTTCGAGCGACTCACTTTCTTCGTTCAAAAGATGAACGCAGCCGGAACTCAAATTCACCACGCGCAAAACCGCGTTCAGGATATTTGTAAGCAAAGAATCAACTTCCGTCATCTGCGTAATCGCTTCGGCAACGTCAATCAGCGCGAAAAGCTGCGCGTTGCGGCGCGAAATACGCTGTTCGCCTTCTCTGGTCTTGGTAACATCGCGGACGACGAGAGAAAATCCGCCGGGACTGCCGTCTTTTTGGTGAATCACGGTTTTTATCAAATTGACTTCGATACTTCTGCCGTCTTTGTCCAAAAGCCGCGTTTCGTAATCTTTCAAAAAACCGTTTTCAGCAACTTTTTGACAGAGCGCGGCGAGATTTTCCGGCGTTCGCAAAGGCGAATCAGCGGGCAGAATATCAATAAATTCCGGCAAGTTTTTGACATTCGGCACGAAACCGAAAACTTCGTTCGCCGCCGGATTGGAGTAAAAAATTTTACCTTTCGCGTCAATCATCAAAACGGCATCGGGCAAATGCTGCAAAATGCCGCCGAACGATTGATCGTTAAAATTTAAAGAATTTTTCGGCATAAATTTAAGATTGAATCCGTGAAATCACAGATTAGTACAAATCCAAATTGTTTCGGCAATCGAATATAAGTTACTCGTTGAGAGATATTAAACAATGAACACGGCGTTTTTATCGTATAAACAGCGAACAGTTGATAGCGAATAGCGAATAGTCAGGCTCGCGGCGTTGTTCGCTCTTCGCTATCAACTATTCGCTGTTCGTCGAAGAAAAATCCGCTGACCGTCAGTTTCTGTTTTATCTCTTTTTTTCAACTGTGTAACTTCTTATTCGATTTTCAGCGAACTTGCGGTAACATTTCTGCTCGCCGCTTTTCTATCCGCCGGGCAACGACACTTTCGCCTATATCGCATATTTGGCGACGTTCGCCGTCGGCTTTGTCGTGCGTCCGTTCGGCGCGTTATTTTTCGGGCGCATCGGCGATATTGTCGGGCGCAAATACGCTTTTCTGGTAACGCTGATGATTATGGGCGGCGCGACGGCACTAATCGGATTTTTGCCGACTTACGCGCAAATCGGGATTGCCGCGCCGATTATTTTACTTTTGATTCGCGTTTTGCAAAGCTTGGCTCTGGGCGGCGAATACGGCGGCGCGGCGGTTTATGTCGCCGAGCATGTTCCCGATAACAGGCGCGGTTTTTACACATCGTTTATTCAAATC
>JAJAYR010000312.1 GCA_026786155.1 Pyrinomonadaceae bacterium | reverse complement strand
TTTTTGCCGCCGATGTCAAAGACGATGCCGACGTTGATGCGGCAATCTTTTTTGACGGCTTGCGAGACGCTCGCGCACGACGAAGCGAAGAATGCCGATAAAATGAGCGCGATTAAGACGAAAAAAGGTTTGATTTTCATATTTTTCTTTGACTGGAGCGCAAGCGTCCCCGCTTGCATTGAGCGCGACAGCGCGAAAAAGTCTCTCGCTACCGATAAGCGTTGAAGCTACGCGCAGCATTTATTCGCGCCGAAGCGACGCTCATTGCAAGCAGGACGCTTGCGCTCCAGTCTAAAAATTTTTAGTCAATTCCAACCGAGAGCCGCCAAACCCGCGGGCGCGGCAATGTCGTCGAAACTCAATGTCTGCGCGGGCATTGATAAACCGACATCTTCGGGGCGCAGAATGGCGAGCGTTTTGCCGAGTGCTTCGTCGGCGATTTCCTTTAATCTGGCGGGCGCGAAATTTCTGCCGACGACCAGTAGTTTGTCTAGCGAACTCTCATTGGCATCGCCGAAACGGTCGCGGTAAAACATCAACAGCCGGTAAATTTCGTCGTCGGTTTCCGATTCGGTGCAGGTTACGGAACGCACGACGTTCGGTTCGTCGCCGCGCAAAAGCAGCGCGACAAAACCGTCGGCTTGCGAACTTATCAGCAGCGAATCGCTTTTACTCCGCGCGTCAACCAGCCAATTGGCTTCGCTGACGGCTCGCGGCATAATCAAACCGGCTCGCCAGCCCAGTCTTTCAAACAAAGTTTCGTATTCGTCAATCACGCTCAATTTAACGGCGGTCGCAAAATAACGCGCTTTGCTCGTTTTGTCAGCTTTAATTTTGCGGCGCGAAATCCGCAT
Organism: Pyrinomonadaceae bacterium; assembly: GCA_026786155.1. GTDB lineage: Bacteria > Acidobacteriota > Blastocatellia > Pyrinomonadales > Pyrinomonadaceae. The sequence goes on along the minus strand of JAJAYR010000312.1, from coordinate 7,828 downwards.
CTCGCCCGACGGCACACCGAAAGTTTGTTCGGATTTCCAGTCGAGAATTTCTTCGAGTTCGTTTTTCGACGACGGTTCGGTTTCCAAAGTCAAAATCGCCGTCCGCGCCGTGTTGCTCGGCAGCGAAACCGACCAGCGTTTTTGTTTCCGCAAACCGGCGTTCGTTACCGCTTCTTCGAGCAGCACGAGCATTTCGTTGGCGTTGGCGACGTTGCGTTCGGTAAAACTCGGAACCAGTAAATTAGTCGGCAACTCGACCGTCGCGGCTTGTTTGATACCGAAACGACCTCTGCCTTCCTTTTGCAATGCGAGAGCCGTTACGCTCGTCTGTTCCAAACCGAGCGCGGCTTTCGGATAATTCGGTTGAGTTAAATTTTCTAACATCTCTTAGAGTGGAGAGTCGAGAGTGGAGAGTCGAGAGCAAGAAGTCTGTTTCAACTCTCCACTCTCCACTCTCCACTCTCCACTCATTTAGTATTCCTCGTATATCTTGCCTTCGTCGTCTTCACCTTCGGCGGTGCTTTTGACATCCTTCAAGCCTTGTCCGCCGTCATTTGAATTGACGTCATCGCCGGTAATTTCCTTCCATTCGGTTTTCTCGGTCAGCGGGTCAATCGGTCTTTCGCGCAGATATTCGCCCGTTACCAAATCGTCAATTGTCTGCGGCAGTTTCCCTTTGTCCGTGCCGTATTGGTCAATGGCGCGGCGCATCGTGTCGAGATTTTGTTTGAGAACATTTTCGCGGGCGTGCTGAACGCTTTTCTGATAAGTCGGCAGCGCGACCGACAGCAGAATGATGATAATAAACATCGTTATCATCAATTCCAACAACGTAAATCCGTTTTGTTTTTTGGTCTTTAGTCTTTGGTCTTTGGTCTCTAGTTTTTGGCTCTCGACTCTCGACTCTCGACTCTCGACTCTGAAACTACCAATCACTGTATTTCTCCCCGTTTAAGGCTTCGCCGTCCGAACTCGAACGCACATCGAAAACATTTACTTCGTCCCACGATTCATCGCCCTTGGTTTGATAAGTCGAGCGGAACTTCCAATCTTTTTCGCCGGTCATCGGGTCAACGGGCAGTTCGCGCAGATAAACCTTTTTCTTATCTTCGCTTTCGCCGTCTTCCTTAAAAACGAGCGAAGATTTTTCATCGAATACGCCGCCGCCTAATTTGATATTCAGCCCGCGAGCCTTAACTTTCACGCCTTCGACTAAAATATCGAGCGTCGGCGGATAGCGGTCGAGATTTTCCGTATCAAAAATTTTACAATCGTCAATCAATACGCGGCTGCGCGGGTCGGCGGACTGCGTTCCGCCCAATCCTCCCGGAATATTGCCCGCCTGCGTTCCGCTGTTGCACGCGCCGATTGTGTCGCGGTGAAAATCGTCAATCGCGTTCCGCATTTCGCGCAGGGCTTCGCGCAATTGCAGTTCCTTTTGACGCTTAACGGCGTTTTGCGTAATCGGAATCGTCCCCATCACCAAAATCGCCAGCACCGCCAAAGTAATAATCAGTTCCAGCAAAGTAAAGCCGCTTTGCGATTGCCGATTGGCGATGTTTGATTTACCGTTCATCTGTTTTACCGCCTTCTGCCAACTGCCTTCCGCCTTCTGCCTTCCGCCTTCCGCCTTCCGCCAACTGCCTTCCAGACTAAAACTGAACCGCGAAATTCCTACCGTCGGCGGTCAGCATATTGATAATATCCGCGTCGAACGAGATTTCCGGCTTGCCGTCGGTTAAGGCTTCGATTTCGATATAAGCCAGCACGCCCGAACTGTTTTCCGCCGTATCTTTCGGCGACGACAGCGTAACGAACATCTTCCCGCCCTGATTGACGAACGGTGTCGCCGCCGTCTGCGCCAAGCCCGCGCCGAACACGTCGCCGTAGCCAACCGAACGGACGGCGACTTTTGCCGCGTCGAATTTTATTCCCAAAACCGCCATCCGAAACGCCGTCGCGCTTTTCAGCATCACGGCGAGTTTCACTTTTTCGCCTTGCTTCATTTCCGAAAGCGTCGGCAGAATCTGCCAATCGGCAGTCGGCGCGGCTACTTTCGGTTCCGCTTCTTTTAAAGAAGTTTGATTAAGCGCAACTGTTTGTCCCGCCGAATCGGAAGTCTGCCCGATTTGCAGAGTTTTGACGCTCGTGTCAATCGGTTTCAAGTTATTGATGAATGAATTTGGAACTTTCGTATTGAGTTGGTCTGGCAGCGTCTCGCCGTTGGCGGCGGTTTCAGCCGCCGTCGTTGCCGCCGGAGTTTGCGCCGTCGTTTGACTGGTTGACTTTGTGTAAGCCGGAATGTCGGGCTTTTGGTCGGGCAACTGCACCTGCACGGTCGTCGGCAATCTTCGCGCCATCGCCAATTGTTCTTCGATTTCTTCCTGTTCAATCAACGCTTCGAGCGAGCCGCTGGTCGGTGTTGCCTGACTGCCGGTTTGCCGTTCGACTTCATCTTCCGGCAAAATTGCCGGTGCGCGAATCACGCGCGGTGTCACGGCGATGACAATATCAACTTGACTGTTATTTTTAGTCGGCGCGGTAAAAAGTCTGCCGATAATCGGAATCAATCCTAACAGCGGCAAGCCGGTGCGCCCGCTTGATTGAGAATTTTGAGCGACGCTCGCCAGTAAAAGCGTTTTGTTATTTTGTATTCGCGCCGTTCCCTTGATGGTTCGTTCGGTAAATGTCGGATTCGCCGACACTACTCCGGCAATATCTTTCGACTCGATTTCCATCGCTACCTGAACGTCCTGATTCGGAAATACTATCGGCTTGAATTTTAATGTCAATCCGGTTTGCTCGTAGGTAAAAACATCGCCGAGAAAACCGCCGCCGCCGCCGCCGCCGCTGACATTAGACCCATTTGAAATCGTCGCGCTTCTAACGGGAACGCGCTGACCGATTCGCGCCGACGAGTCTTCGTTGTTGAAAGCGTGAATCTGCGTCGAAGCAATCAATTTCGTATTTTTCTTATCTTGCAGAGCAACTAAATTTATCGCCGGTATCGCTACTCCGATTCCGAAAGGCTGGGTGATAAGAGCCGCCGCCGAGCTTGCCGTCGTCGAAGCCGCTTGAAGTATTCCGAACTCGTTGTTTCCGAACGTGCTTCTCGTCGTGCCGCCCAAATTTCCCAATGAACCTGAATTGCCGATTTGATTGCCGAATTGCAGCAAATCGGTTTTGTTGACTTCGTAAATCTGCACGTCCATCACGACTTCGGCGCGGTCTTTGTCGAGCGAGCTAATCAAACTGCCGATAATGCGGATGTTTTCGGTCGTGTCGCGGACGGTGATGCTGTTGGTCGGTTTGTCCACGAGCGGCTGTGAAGGATTTCTGCCGGGCTGGGCGGGAATGGCGAATTGAATGACTTTAGCGACTTCCGTCGGGTCGGCGTTCGCCAGATAGAAAGTCCGCAAAACAAGTTGCTGAAAATTTTGTCGGCGCAGTTGGTTGGCAACCAGAATCGTGCGCGGTCCGACTTTTTGGAAAAACAAGCCTTCCTGCAAAAAGATGTAATCGAGAGCCTTCGCCGCCGTTACGTTCTTCAGTTCGATATTGACTTTTCGCTGTTGTCCGGCGCGGAAAGATTCGGTGTCAAATAAGACGTTCAAATCCAAATCCTTCGCTAATTCCTTGATAATATACTGCAAATCAACGCCGCTCGGAAACGGTAAATCGCGCAGTTTTTCGAGTTTTTGCGGAATCTGGCGGTTCGTCGGATTCGGTTTTTGATAGCCGGTCGGAATGAGTTTGACCGTGCCGTTCGCGTCGGTCGTCTTGTCTTCCGGGTCGTCGCCGTTTTCGATTCCTCTTTGCAGGCGCAACGCCCGATTCATCTCGCCTTTGGCTAATTCGTTGGTCGGGTCGTAGGCGTAAGCCCTGCGAAACGACAGATACGCGCCCGCATAATCCTTTTCATTGATTTGCGCCGTGCCTTGTTTAACATACATTTGCGAGGCGTTAAACAAAGCGCGTAGGTAATGCAGCCGATATTCGGGATTTTTCGGGTCGGCGACGACTGCCAGCGCAAATTCTTCGGCGGCTTTGTCCCATTGTTCCGAAACTTCGGCTTTCATTCCGGCGTTAAAGCGTTTTTTTCCTTCCTTTTCGGAAGCGAAAATCACCGTCGGCGAAAGCAGGGCGACGAGTAAAAACAGGGTCATCGAAAAACGGGCGTAGGCAGATTGTTTCATATTGGTTTGTTTATTCAATTCTCAGTCGTTGATTCGGATGCAAAAGTCTGTCTGCGAGTTTATACACGCGACTTCAGCGGCAAAGTTTCAAAAGTTCCGCGATTAAACTATTCGATATTTTCAACTTATTCGGCGCAAAAAGCAACCGATTCGGTTCGTCGGCTTACACAAACGTCACGCGGTTTATCTCGTGCAGAGTGGTTTGACCCTTATAAACCTTTTTCACCGCCGACGCGCGAAGCGACGATAAGCCTTCTTTTTCAGCGACGCGGCGAATTTCCGAACCCGGACGGCGTTCGATGATCATTTCGCGGATTTTGTCGGACATATCGAGCAGTTCGTGAATCGCCGTCCGCCCGCGATAGCCGGTGTGATTACACGCATCACAGCCGACGCTCATAAAAAACGTCTCATTTTTCACTTCTTCGGCAGTCAAGCCGGACGCGAAAAGTTCTTCCGCCGACGGCTGATACTGCCGCTTGCACGTCGTGCAGAGTTTTCTGACCAATCGCTGCGCTAAAACACAGTTTAAGGAGGCGACGAAGTTATAAAGGTCAACCTTCATATTCAAAAAACGCCCGATAACGTCAATCACATTATTGGCGTGAACCGTCGTAAAAACGAGGTGTCCGGTCAGTGCGGAGTTAATCGCAATCTGCGCCGTTTCTTCGTCGCGGATTTCGCCGACCATCACTTTATCCGGGTCGTGCCGCAGAATCGAACGAAGTCCGCGGGCGAACGTCAAACCTTTTTTCTCGTTGACCGGAATCTGCATAATTCCCTGCAATTGATATTCAACCGGGTCTTCAATCGTAATAATTTTATCTTCGCTGTTGCGGATTTCATTCAACGCGCCGTAAAGCGTCGTCGTTTTTCCCGAACCCGTCGGACCTGTAACCAGAACCATTCCGTAAGGCTCTTTAATATACTGCCGAAACTGCTTCAAATCGTCCGGGTCGAAACCGACGACTTCGAGGCTCAAGTTTTTGAATTCTTCGGAAATTTGTTCTTTGTCCAGAATACGAATGACGCAGTTTTCGCCGTAAGATGCCGGCAAAATCGAAACGCGGAAATCAACCGTTCTGCCTTTGTAGCGAACGCGAAAACGTCCGTCCTGCCCGATTCGGCGTTCGGCGATGTCGAGTTCCGACATCACTTTGATACGCGAGAGCAGCGTCTGGTGATACGCCATATCAATCGGGTCAACCTTTTGATAAAGTGCGCCGTCAATGCGGAATTTAACGGCTAAATCACGGTCGCCCGCTTCGATGTGAATATCGGAGGCACGCGATTCCATCGCGTTATAAATAATCGTGTCAACCAATTTGATAATCGGCGACATTTCCGTATCGCCCGCCAGTTTATCCAAATCCAGAACTTCATCGCCCTGGTCGGTTTCCTTGACGAGCGAGATTTTAAAGCCCGAAGCCGCTTCCTGCAAAACTCTCTGCGTCGCGTCGCCTTTGCGAAGCACGACATCAATCGCGCCCGCCGTCGCAATAGACGGCACGATGCGGACGTTCAAAACATTTTCCAGTTCGTCCAAAACTTCCAGATTCGTCGGGTCAGCCATCGCCACATGCAGATTTCTGCCTTCGCGTTTGAGCGGCACGAATTGGTTGCGAAGCATCAACTCGACCGGAATTCCCGCCAGTTCTTCATACGAAATCGGCGATTCCTTATCCGGCGGCAGCAAATCAATATAAGGCAGCCGATAACGCTTCGCCAACGCTTTGGCGGCGAGAACTTCGGGCGGTTCGTTGTCCAGGAAATTGGTCGCCACGGTCGGCGGCGTGGTTATTATGGTTGCTGCCGTCGCCGTCGAAATGTTTCCTTTCGTGTGATTGTTTCCGTTAGCTTGATTTTCCATTTTCAAAATTTTCGTCAGTAGCGCTTAATCCGAAACTGTGGCGCAATGCGTCATCAATGGCTTTCATATTCGGCAATCTGCCGAGAACCGAATCAATTTCCCTTTCCAAAACGGTAACGATATTGTCGGTCATAATTACCGAATCAATTCTCAATCCCGATACTTTACCTTCGGTGGTGTTCAAATCTATAAAAACTCTCGACGGATGATTGGCACGAGTTAAGTTGCTCGTTATCATCGCCAGCAGAATCTGCGAAAGTTCCGTCGCTAAATCGTCGGCTTGAACGACCAAAGCCGGACGACGTTTAGCTGAAACGAGGTCGGAGTTCGGAAAATATACGCCCACGATGTCGCCTCTTTTAATCAACATCGTAAATGTCCATTTCCGGTCTGTTCCAATCGTCGGCAATCGTATTTAATTTGCCTCGCAACTCCGCCGCCTGTGCTTTGCCGATGCCGCGCGTCGGCAAATTAATTTCCTTCGTTTCGATAAATGTTACCAAAACCTTTGATTCTCTTAACTCCGCCGGAGTTTCCGCCAAAATAATTTTGCCTTCTTTGTATGTTCCTTTTATCGTCAACATTTGTTTCTCCGTTTTGTCTGAAATTTTTATCGCTTCCCGCTGAACGGTCCGGTCGAAATCGTCTGGATAATCGGCAGATAAATCGCCAGCAGAATCGTGATGACGATGCCCGCCATAAAGACGAGAATCACCGGCTCAAGCAAAGTTGTCAGTTGTTCGAGCCGCACTTCGGCTTCGGCATCGTAAAAGTTCGCCACTTCGTCGAGCATCTCGCGCAGACTGCCCGACTTTTCGCCGATGCCGATCATATCGAGCGCGAGTTCCGGCAGCCAGTTCGCCTTTTCCAGAGCTTCGGTGAACGAACGCCCTTCCCGAATCAAAGATAAAACTGCCAGACTGCGGCGGCGCAATTCGAGATTGTTCGTTGATTCCGAAGCGATGTTCCAAGCGTCGGGAACAGTAATGCCGCCTGACAAAAGCGTTGACAGCGAACGCGCCAGTTGCGCCGTCGTCATCTGTTTGATTAAATTGCCGACAATCGGCAGTCGGAGCAGAAATTTATCTAAAAGCAGTTTGCCGTTCGGCGTTTTCAGCCAAATCACCAAGGAAAAAACCAACACCAAAACGAGCGGCAAAAGCCACCAGATATTGCCGACTATAAAGTTTGAAAAACCCAAAACGACGACCGTCACCGTCGGCAAACCGCCTTTCGTGTTCAAACCTTTGAACAACTCCGACATTCGCGGCACGATATAAAGCGTCAGAAAACCGACCATAAACATCGCCGCCATCAGCAAAAATATCGGATACGCGAGCGCACCGCGCAGTTTGCGCGAAACGCCAACGCTGCGTTTCAAATAATCAACGTAACGCGACAAAACATCGTCCAACGCGCCCGACTGTTCGCCCGCGAGCAAGGAAGCCGTATAGATTTTCGGAAAAACGCCCTGTGCTTCAAACGCTTCGGAGAGCGGCATTCCGCTTTTGATTTTGTCTTCGATGTCCGCCAGCATCGCGCGAAGCGTCGAAGACCCGGAACGGGTTTTCAACAAATTAACTGCTTGCAAAATTGGAATACCGGCGCGAAGCAGTGCGGAAAGCTGTTGATTAAAAAGCAAAAAATCGCCCGGTTTAATGCGGCTTTTTTTTCCCGCGCCGCCCGGCAAAAGTGCCGACAAACCTTTGTTGGCGTTCGACACGGCAAATACGCGAAAACCTTCGCTTTCAAGACGCACTCT